>CAZIEN010000037.1:0-5783 GCA_964538315.1 uncultured Candidatus Saccharibacteria bacterium | reverse complement strand
ATATTGTGCGACATATATAATAGTTATCCACAAGCCCTCCCCTCGAGCTTTTGGTGAAACTTGACGCTTAATTTAAATTGGGGCAATTCCCTGCTGGCGTGTACCCGGCCGCTCGGGCCGCGGCGCTGGTTGGGAAACTGATCTTATTCCCCGCCTTAATTTGTTTGGCACCGGGGCACCACGGATCATGGTACTTACTCCCCTCTTTGGAGGCCACTACTTCACCCCAAGACAGATTTTTATTATTGTCAACCCCGTCGTTCGCGAACGACGGGGTCAAGTTAGTGGCATTAGTAGTCTGAGTGATTGTTGTAACCTCAATAGGTGCTTGAGGCGAGGCAAGCGCCGAGAGCCGCCCCAAGCCAAAGGCCGAGAGGGCCACTAAAACCAGCGTTAGGCCAGTAAGCCACTCACTCTTGCACTTGGTCCAAATATCAGCTATAATCCCCATGTCCTAATAATTATATACTATGGCACATCGTAAAGCGGGCGGAACCGCTAAAAACCTCCGCGACTCTAAGCCTAAATACCTAGGCACCAAACTCTACGCCGGCGAGACCGCCAAAACCGGCGATGTTTTAGTACGTCAGCGTGGCACCCCCATTGTGGCTGGCCCCGGCGTTAAGATGGGTAAAGATCACACCTTATTTGCTGGCCGCCCCGGTATCGTTAATTTTAAAAATGTCCGTAAGGTTGGCTTTAATGGTAAGCCTAAAGTTTTAAAAATGGTGTCAGTTAACTAAGCCTCGAGTTTAGTTACTAAGACCGTAAAGCCCGCCTCCCGCCCGCCGGTGAGGCGGGCTTTAGCTTGATGTAAGCCCACATGCTTAATGGGTGCGGGTAAATCAATTGCCGCTTCATTTAAATTAACACCCGCGCCACGCAAGGCGAGGGCCACCTCCTTAGCCGCCACCTTAGAGAAGAGTTGGCCCTCAGGGCCCGCCTTCTCTTTAACCTCCACTGTTAAACCAGTGAGTTTAGTTTTAATCGCCTCAGCCAATGACTCTTCCCCAGCTTGCTCGGCCTTAAGCTCGGCCCGTTTAGTCTCGGCCCATTTAATAGTCTCCGGGGTCGCCAGCTTAGCCTCACCCCGCGGGATGAGTACTTGCCGCGCAAAGCCATCAGCCACCTCTTTAAGGCTAAAGCGCTTCCCAATCTTTAGATCTTTTAACAGCACTACTTTCATATTTAAATAATGACCCTATCTTAACTCAAATGATTGCCAGTCGCCATTGGCCGCCTTATCGGCCGGATTTAAAGACAATAAGTATTTAACCGCCGCCGCTAATTGCGGATCCCGGCCCGCCTCGCGATCCTCGGCCGTCATTTTAACCTCTACTCCTGGCTTTAAGCCCTTCTCAGAGATGGAGTGGCCCTTAGGCGTTAACCATTTGGCAATGGTTACCTTAAGCGCACTGCCGCCAGCCAAGGGGACCAACTCTTGCACCGAGCCTTTACCAAAACTCTCCTCACCCATTAACACCGCCTCACCTTGCTCTGATAAAGCGCCGGCCAAGATCTCCGAGGCCGAGGCACTACCCTTATCAATTAGGATCACTAACTTTAAGTTATCGTTAAAAATGTCATAACCCTTACTGCGATAAGTTTTATCGCCGGGTCGCTTACCGTGAGACTCTTGCACCACCACCTTGCCCTCGGGTAAAAACCACGAGGCCATATCTACTGCCGCCTCCAAGTACCCACCCGGATTACCACGGAGGTCAATAATTAATTTATCGGTCTTAGCCTCCACAAATTGTCGTAAGCCCTGACGGAAGAGGTCCGCCGAGTTAGCATTAAAACTGTGTAAGCTAAGAAGGAAGACGCCGGAGGGCAAGAGCTTGGCCTCCATGGTAGGGATCTGGATCTTCTCACGCGTGATAGTAAAGTTTAAGGTTTTACTCTCACTCGGTCTAAAGATAGTGAGCTTAACTTTGGTCCCCACCTCACCGCGGATTTTTTGCACCGCTTGATCCACTGGTAAAGTGTGGGTGTCGACGCCATCAACTTGCATCACTTTATCGCCCGATAAAATACCCGCGCGCTTGGCCGGGCTACCGGCAATAGCCGAGACCACTACCAAGTCACCCTCGCGACGGCCTAACTCCATCCCTACCCCACCAAACTCCCCGCGGATATCATCCTCAAAGGCTTTGTTTTGCTCGGGTGGTAAAAAGACGGTGTATTGATCGCCAGCCGAGTCGACTAAACCCGAGATCGCGCCGTAAACGCGCTTTTGTAAATCATCTTTAGAGGCCTCGGCCGTGGTGGTGCCGTTAACAAACTTATCGTCCATAATGGACCACACTTGCCAAAAGAGTGAGAAGTCCACCTGGCTAGGCTCACCCGTCTCACTGCCTGAGAGTTGGAGTGGTGCCGTTAAACTTAAGCCCGGGCCCTGATAACGACCCAAGCCCCAGCCCAAAATAAAAGCCGCGATCGCCACTAAGGCCAACCCGCGGTAAACAAAAAATCGTCGAGGAGACTCCATGACCTTATGATTATCGCATTATGTTATAATCATTTCAAGTTATATGTCTCTCAAACTCTTTAATCAATTGGGTCGGGAGGAGATGCAGTTTAAACCGATTGCGCCCCCGCAGGTGGGCGCTTATGCCTGCGGGCCCACCGTTTACGACGCCGTGCACCTTGGTAATTGGCGGACCTTTATCTTTGAGGATTTACTCCACCGCACGCTCGCCTACTCTGGTTATGAGGTTAAAATGGTGATGAATATTACCGATGTGGATGACAAAATTATTACTCGGGCCGGCGAGCAAGACTTAACCATTAAAGAGCTCACCACTAAACACACTGAGCAATTTTTTACCGATCGCGATAAATTAAATATTTTACCGGCCACCGTTTATACCAAAGCCACCGAGCATGTGGCCGAGATGGTTAATTTAATTGAGCGCTTAATTACCAATGGTTTAGCCTACGAGCGCGAGGGCTCGGTATATTATGCCGTAGCCAAGTTTAAAACTTATGGCGCTCTCTCGGGTGTCTCCCTCTCCGGACTTAAAGCCGGCGCTCGCGTAGATAACGACGAGTACGCTAAAGAGGCGCCAGCCGACTTTGTGCTGTGGAAGGCCTCTAAAGATGGCGAGCCTAGTTGGGACTCACCCTGGGGTAAGGGCCGACCAGGCTGGCACATTGAGTGCAGCGCCATGAGTATGCAGGAGTTGGGCGAGACTTTTGACCTCCATTTAGGCGGGGTGGATCTCCTCTTCCCTCATCATGAGAATGAGATCGCCCAAAGCGAGGGCGCCACGGGCCACCAGTTTGTAAATTATTGGCTGGAGGGTGAGCACTTACTTATTAATAATGAAAAGATGAGTAAGTCATTAGGCAATATTTTTACTTTAAATACTTTAAGCGAGAAGGGTTACTCCCCGCTCGCCTATCGTTACCTCACCTTAACTGCGCATTATCGCAAACCTTTAAACTTTACTTGGGAGTCTTTAACTGCCGCGCAGACGGCGTTAAATAAATTACACAGCGCCGTCCAAGATTTTAAAGCAGGAGAAGTGGGTGAAGTTGACCAAACTTATCAAACCAAGTTTAAAGCGAGCTTAGATGATGACTTAAACGCGCCCCAAGCGGTGGCCGTAATGTGGGAGGTAATTAATGACGCCTCTCTCCCCCACCCCACCAAACTAGCCACGCTCTTAAACTTTGATCAAGTACTCGGTTTAGGTTTAGATAAATTAGAAGTAGTAGAAATACCAAAAGCGGTTAAAAAAATTGCTACCGAGCGCGAGGCCGCCCGCGATAATAAAGACTTTGCCCGCGCCGACATCCTCCGCCAACAAGCCGTCGAGCTGGGCTTTATCATCGACGACACCCCCGACGGCCCCAAAATCTACCAAAAATAACTTATCCCCACCTTAACCCCTAAATGCTGATTTGGGGTGGTTTAGGGGCTCTTCTCCCCCACCCCGCGCGGGTGTAAAATGCGGCTACTTATGCCTACCGATACTCGCCCCTTCCTCCAACTTGGCGCGCGGATTCCGCCGCAAGATTTAACTGCCGAGCAGGCGCTGCTGGGTGCTTTAATGATTAAGCCGCGGAGTTTAATGGAGGTGACGGACTTTTTATCACCCGAGCACTTTTACGCCGAGAAGCATCGTCTCATTTATAAAGCCATGCTTACCTTGGACCACAAGGGTGAGCCTATTGACCTGGTCTCTATTACCGCCGAGTTAAAAAATAACAAACTCCTCGATCAAGTGGGTGGCGCTAGTTACTTGGCCGAGCTTATTAACCTTGTCCCCTCCACCGCTAATTTAAAAAACTACGGCGACATTGTGGCCAAAAAGGCCGCCCTGCGCCAGCTCATTGAGTCGGCCAGCCATATCTTAGAGTTAGGTTATAACGAGAAGGAGGAGATCGACACCATCTTTGATCAAGCCGAGCGCGCCATCCACAACCTCACCAGCTTTTCTAAAAAAACTTATTTAGTCATTAAAGACACTTTAGCCGAGGCCTGGGAGCAAATTGATCGTCTCCACCACTCTACCGATGAGCTGCGCGGTATCCCCTCGGGCTTCCGCGATATTGATGGTTTGCTCGGCGGCTTCCAAAAGTCCGATTTAATTATTTTGGCCGCGCGGCCCTCGGTGGGTAAGACCTCACTCGCTCTCGACTTCATGCGTCATGCCGCCTGCCGTCTTAATAAACCCGTGGCCATCTTCTCGCTCGAGATGAGCAGCCAACAACTTGTTAACCGTCTCATTGCCGCCGAGGCCCGGGTGGACTCGTGGCGCTTGCGCAATGGTAAGATCAACTCTGACGAGGAGTTTGGCCGCATCCGCGACGCCATGGACACCCTCTCCAAGGCCCCCATTTTTATTAACGATGAGCCGGGCAATAATATTGTAAAAATGCGCTCGGTGGCCCGCCGCCTTAAAGCCGAGCATGACTTAGGGATGATTGTGGTGGATTACTTGCAACTCATGGTCCCTCGTCGCGAGAGCGACTCAATGGTCCAGATGGTCACCGAGATCTCGCGCTCGCTTAAGGGCTTGGCCCGTGAGCTAGATATACCGGTTATTGCCTTATCCCAGCTTAACCGTTCAGTCGAGACGCGTGGTGGCAAGCCCCGCCTCTCTGACCTCCGTGACTCGGGCTCCATTGAGCAAGATGCTGATGTGGTAATGTTTATCCATCGTGAGGACCGCACCAATCACGATTCCGACCGTAAAAATGTAGCCGAGATCTTAGTCGAGAAGCATCGTAACGGCCCCACTGGTCACACCGAGCTCTACTTTGACGATAAGTTTACAAGTTTTATTACTATGGATAAATCTGACTTTGCTAACGCTGGCAGTAAAGAGGCCTTTGGTGGTTTTTAATTTATGGCCGATCCGATCCAAGATTTAGCCTCGCTCTTCCTCCGCTTCCCCGGTATTGGGCGGCGCCAGGCCAAGCGCTTTGTTTATCATCTACTCGAGAGTGGACCAGTTGAGAATGATAAGATTATCGCCGCGATTAAAAATCTTAAATCGCAGGTTAGCGAGTGCAACTCTTGTCACCGCTTTTATTTAAACCGTGGTTTATCGGCCGAGGTTTGCGATCTCTGCAGTGCCTTAAATCGTGACGCCTCACTCCTAATGATAGTAGAGAAGGATGCTGACCTAGATAATATTGAGAAGATTGGTGCTTATCGCGGACGCTATTTTGTACTAGGAGGACTGTCGTCATTTATCCCCGAGGAGGAGGCACCCCTGCGCACCGCCGAGTTAGTTAATAAGTTAAAATCGGCGCCCGAGATTAAAGAG
>CAZIEN010000036.1:0-5853 GCA_964538315.1 uncultured Candidatus Saccharibacteria bacterium | reverse complement strand
CTCCTCTAAAGTTTTGGCGTGATCTTTAGCAAAAGAGTTTTTAAGATACTCGGCGGCGGCATCACTCTTAGCCACCAACTTAATTAAAGCGGCCTCATCAAGTTGCTTACCCTCCTTATCGGCAAAAACGCGAAGTAGTGACGAGATTGGGAACTTGCGCTTGCGATCAATACGCACATATACCGCACCGTCTGGATCGGTCTCTAACTCGAGCCATGCACCACGATTAGGAATAATTTTAGCACCAAAATATTTGCGGCCGCGATAATCTTGCGAGGTAAAGAAGACACCGGACGAGCGAGCCAACTGTGGCACCACCACGCGCTCAATACCGTTGATCACAAAAGTGCCGTGACCCGTCATGAGCGGGAAATCGGCGAGGAAAATCTCTTGCTCCTTCTCTTGGTTTAAAGTCTTGTTTTTTAACTTAACTCGGACGCGGAGTGGGGCGTCATAAGAGAGCTTATTGTCTTTAGCATAATGCTCGTTAAACTTAGGTTCATCTAATTGGAAGCTAGTAAACGAGAGCTCAAACTTCTTCTCCGAGTAATCTTTGATCGGAGAAAATTCTTTAAAAATCTCAGTTAAACCCTCGGTTACCAACCACTTGTAGGAGTCGGTTTGGGCTTTAACTAAATTAGGGGTATCAACTAACGGCTCACGGTAGCGGGCAAATGTCTTTTGTTTAATCATTTTATAACGCAAAAGATTAGACCCGGTCTCCGCCAAGTGGTGGAAACGTGGGTATTTTTATAAAAATTGTCCTGTCCTTACTAGAGCTGCAAGATAGGCTACCATTACTCAATCTTGCCTATGTAACGAGAGTATAAACTACTCCCCAAATCTTGTCAAATGGGGCTATTTACCCTGCTTCCAGGTGTTGATCTTTTTGGGGTCGCCGGAGAGGAGGACAGGTGGGACCTTATACTTTTTACCAGCCCAGTCTAAAATCTCGGGTCGAGTATAGACCTCGTGGGAGGATACTCGCTTTTCCTCCAAGGACTCATCTTTACCCAGCACGCCCGGGATCTGACGAGCGATAGCGTCGATCATAATCATCGCCGGCAACTCACCACCAGTTAAAACATATGGGCCCACCGAGTACTCCTCGGCTTTTAAAATCTTCTTCACTCGCCCATCAATCCCCTCGTAACGACCGGCGATTAAGATTAAATCTTGTTTGCTCCCCGTCAACTTTTTAGCCACCTCATTAGTAAAAGTTTTACCACCCGGAGAAAAAATAATTACTTTTGGTCTTTTACTGTCTTTGGTCGCCAAAAGCAACTTTCCCTTGTTGACCGGGCGCTTTTGGTGATTTAAAGACAGTACCTTCTCTACTGCTCTCAAAATAGGCTCGGCTGTCATCACCATCCCTGGCCCGCCGCCATAAGGTCGCTCATCCACCTTTTTGTGTTTATCACGCGTAAAAGCGCGAGGGTTAAAAATTTTGACCCCAATCTTCTTCTCTTTTATCGCTCGCGCCAAAATTGACTCACCTAAATAGGAGTCAAACATCTCAGGGAAAATGGTGATAATATTAAATTTAAACAAAACTAGAGCTTGAGATCAGCCATGGCCTCATCTACCGAGCGGCTAGCGGAGGGTCGAGTGGAGCCGGCAGGCTCATTAATTTTTAAATTAACGCGAGCGTTATTCTTCATCCCCACTACGCGGAGTAAGGTGCGGATGGCCTTGGCGGTATTGCCTTGGCGACCAATAATCTTACCCATATCCTCCGGATTAACATCAAGGGTCATAAGCACACCCATCTCATCTACCTTGCGCTCAACTTTTACATCATCGGGGTGATCAACTAAAGACTTAATTAACGACTCTAAAAATTCTTGGTCTCTATTCATGAAAGTGTAGGCTAGTCTGATTGTTAAGGCAGTACCTCGAGCCGGACTGCTAATTAAAGTTTAGCAAAAATTTAAGCGGCCGCAACCTCCTCGGCGGGAGCCTCCTCTACGGGAGTCTCTGGGGCAGCCTCTACTGGCGCTTCAGCTGGAGTCTCAACAGGTGCCTCGGCAGGTGTCTCAGCCACTGGAGCGGCCTCCTCTACCTTTGGCTCATCCTTCTTCTCTACGGTCTTTTTAGGTAAAACATTAATCTTTTTACCAGTTAAAATATTTAAATTAACCAACAAGTTGTGCACGGTTGGCGAGACTTGGGCCCCCTTAGCAATCCAACCCTTAACGGCCTCACCATCTACCTTAGAGTGATCACGGCGAGGATCATAGTTGCCTAAGACACGCAAAAAGCGGCCGCTCTTTTTAGCCGAGTTTTTAGAGTCGGTAACCACCACCCGGAAGGAGGGGTCATTTTTGCGACCGACGCGCTGTAAACGGATGATTAACATACCGAGCAATAGTAGCAGGTTTGGTAAAATCGGTCAAATAGCTTATAGTGGTGGGACAAATGGATAAACCAAAGACACTAGAGGGGGTCATCAAGATTGTCCGGAAGGGCGGTTTTTTGAGCCTACCTGACCAGCCTAAAAACGAGCTTTATATCCCTACCGACTACACTTGGCCCGCGATGAGCGGCGACACTGTGGAGGTAGAGGTAACTAATGACAAAACTCCCGAGGGTAAAACTATTGCTAAAGTTATTAAGGTTATTGCTCGCGGTGAGACTCACTTAGTAGGCACGATTATTAAAGAGGGTGATGACTTTTTACTTAGCCCCAATAACGAGCGCCTGCCCCAGTTCCGCCTTTTAGACTCGCCGATTAAACCGCAGGTTGATTACAGAGCCATGGCCACTTTTAAAAATTGGGAGAGTAAGGAGGTTTTACCCGAGGCTACACTCCAAGCCATTTTGGGCCCCGTGGGTGAGCATGAGGCCGAGATGCAAGCGATTATTGCTGGCCATGGCATTGTTTACGACTTCCCACCGGCGGTGGAGGCCGAGGCCGCCGAGATTAAAAAAGGTTTTCTCGCCAATGTGGCCGAGGAGGGCAAGGTGCGCCGCGACTTCCGCGATATCCTCACTTTTACCATTGACCCGGCCGATGCTAAAGACTTTGACGATGCAATCTCCTTCCGCACTTTACCAGATGGCCATCATGAGGTGGGGGTGCATATTGCCGATGTGTCACATTATGTACGCCCCGGCACGGCCTTAGACACCGAGGCCCGCCGCCGCGCCACCTCGATTTATTTAGTCGATCGCACTATCCCCATGCTCCCAGAGGTGTTGTCTAACGATGTGTGTAGTTTAGTCCCCCACGAGGAGCGCTTAACCTTTGCCGCTGTCTTCACTTTGAATAACGAGGCGGAGATTGTGGAGGAGTGGTTTGGCCGGACAATTATTAAATCGGATCATCGCTTTAGTTATGAGGATGCTCAAGCGTCCCTGGATGGCAAGGATAGTACTTACCAAACCGAGCTTAAAACCTTAAACAAGCTGGCTTACAAATTGCGCGCTAAAAAGGTGGCCGCTGGCGCTATCACCTTTGACGACACCGAGGTTAAATTTATTTTAGATGCTAAAGGCAAGCCCATTGAGGTGGTGCAAAAAGTGCGCACCGACTCGCACTTATTAATTGAGGACTTTATGCTCCTCGCCAATCGGCGCGTGGCCGAGTTTGCCTCACATTACAATGAGGATGAGCCCAACACCTTTATTTATCGCGTTCACGACTGGCCCAACATGGAGAAGTTGGGTAGCTTAGCCACCTTTTTAAAACCGCTCGGTTATGATTTATCACTCGCCAATGAGCGGCTTAAATCAACTGATTTAAATAACTTACTCGCCCAAGCCGCCGAGCGGGCCGAGAGCCACATTATTAATCGCGCCGCCGTGCGGGCGATGGCCAAGGCCGTTTACTCCACCGAGAACATTGGCCACTGGGGCTTGGCCTTCCCCTTCTATACTCACTTTACCTCGCCAATCCGGCGCTGGCCTGATGTGTTGGTGCATCGCTTGCTCGCGATCTTTTTAGCCAAACAAAAACCAACTCAAGAGATGTTGAGGAGTATTAGCGAGGATGTGATTAGCGCCTCGGCCCGCGAGGTTGAAGCCGCCGAGGCCGAGCGTGAGAGTATTAAATTTAAACAAGTGGAGTATATGAGCGCCCACTTGGGTGAGGAGTACGAGGGTATTATCTCCGGAGCCGCCGACTTTGGTTTATTTATTGAGGAGTTATCAACTAAGTCGGAGGGCTTAATCTCAGTCCGAGACTTAGACGACTTTTATGATTATGATGAACAGACTATCTCGTTAGTTGGGCGCAAAACCAAAAAGCGCTACCGCTTGGGTGATAAGGTGAGGATTAAAGTTAAGTCTGCCGATCCGCTGCGCCGCCGCCTTGATTTTTCACTCGTCGAGTAATAAACTTTTATTAGAGGAAAGGAGGTTAGATTTGTGCCTGAACAAACTGTACCCCAAAAGATTGAGTTGTCAGAAGGTATGGCTTATCCAAGCAATCCCAAAGTAGTGGTTGTACCCACTTCTGGTGAAGAACTCTTCTCCGCTCTCCGTGAGGCCGAGGAGGCAGAAGAGCGATGGATCAACCGCCAACTTTAAACTCACCTGCTGTCCCCGCCCCCGCCGCGATGAAATCGCGGCGGGGGATTTTTATTTGGCGTAGGATTGGGCCTCGTCAAAGCGGACGGAGATAATTTTAGACACGCCATCAGCACCCATCGTTACGCCGTATAAAATACCGGCCCGGCTCATGGTCTCGCGATTGTGAGTAATTAAAATAAGTTGCGAGCTCTCAGACAAGCGCGTAATCATCTCGCCGTACTTGCGCGAGTTGGCCTCATCAAGCGCGGCGTCAGTCTCATCTAAAATGAGGAAGGGCGGTGGGTTAACCGCGGCAATGGCAAAGAGGAGCGCGATTGAGGTTAAGGCCCGCTCGCCACCGGAGAGCATTTGTAAGCCGCGCACCTTCTTGCGTGGTAAGCTCACATTAATCTCAATCCCCACTTTACCCTCCTTTTCTTCCTCTTCCATTTCGCCAGCAATCATATCACCCAAGGCATCAAACTTAATTGATTTTTTAAGCTTCTCGGGGAAGACAAGTTTTAAATTAGCTTGGCCACCACCAAACATCAGGTCAAAGAGTTTAGCAAATTCTACATTAATCTTTTCCAGCCCGTGTTTAAAGCTGGTCTCTAACTCCTCCTCCAACTCGGCCATAATCTTAAGTAGCGAGGCGGCGCTCGCCTCCAAGTCCGCAAGCTCTTGGCCCAAAAACTTTTCTCGCTCACTCACCTGCTCGTACTCTTTAAGCACATCGGTATTCTCCACACCCATATCCTCCAATTTAATTTTTAGCCGTTCAATCTCCTTCCGGCGCGCCTCTTGCAGGGCGCGCGGCTCCGCCACTGGCGTTAAATTATTTACAAATTCTCGCACCTCTTGGTCAACCAATGCCACTGCCTCCTCCACCTCGCGTTTAAGCGCGGTATTTTCCATTTGCCACTTCTCCTCCTCTACCTCCAAGGTGCCAAGCATGGTTATTAATTCAGTCTTCCTCGCTCGCACGGTAAATAAATCACGCTCGGCCGCAAAGGCGTCCTCGCGCTCAGTACTAAGCGAGGCTTTAAGTTGATCATATTGCTCGCCAGCCAGTTTAAGCAGCTCATCATGACGACTAATCGTTTTAAACAATTCCTCCCGCTCGGCCATTAATTTGGCCAAACTATTATCCTCGGTTACGGGTGCCGCCTCCAAAGCCGTATTAGCAAAGTCTTGGAGTTGATGTTTAATCGCGGTGAGGGCCCGACGCCATAAGTTGGGCTCGGCACTTTGCTCAGCCTCCATAATTACTTGGCGCACTTCAGCCAAGAGAGATTCTACCGCCGCGGCCGGCACGGCCGCGGCGGGCTTACCGGGCAACGG
>CAZIEN010000035.1:4130-5871 GCA_964538315.1 uncultured Candidatus Saccharibacteria bacterium | reverse complement strand
GACGAGTTAAAGGTAGGGGATACTCTCTCCTTTGAGGTAGTAGACGCCGAGAAGGGTCCTGCCGCTGTTAACGTAACTCGCGCTTAATTAGCGTTAGTTAAGTCTTTAAAAAGCTGTCTCTAGCCACTAGGCCGGGGGCAGTTTTTTAATAATTAGGCCTAAGCTTGACTTTTTTAATCAAAAATGATAAAATAGTAGGTATATGAATAATTTCCGCAATCAAAGCCGGCCCCAGCTATTTAAGGCTACTTGTGCCTCGTGTGGTAATATTTGTGAGGTACCCTTTAGACCTAATGGTAACAAGCCCGTTTATTGTAACGACTGCTTTGCCAAAAAAGGTGGTCCAGCCGCCGGTGCTCGGCCCAGCTTTGAGCGTCCAGCTTATAAACCAGCCTTTAAACCGGGTTTTAAACCCAGCTTTAATAAGCCTAGCTTTAACTCGGCTCCACGCCCAGATAACGGCTTAAACGAGGTTAAAAAGCAGTTGGAGAGTTTAAACTTTAAGCTTGATCAATTACTTGAGACTTTAGCTAAACCGGCTAAAGCTCCTGCCAAAAAGGCCGTGTCTAAAAAGAAGAAGTAATTAATTAAAAAACCGTCCTGAGTACAAAAGTTACGAAGGGCGGTTTTTTAGTGCTTAATAGAGTTGCCGGCCACAAAGCCGGTAGTCCAACAAAGTTGTAATGAGTAGCCGCCGGAGGGGCGATCAATGTTTAAAATGTCGCCAATGAGGTAGAGGTTGGGGTAGAGGCGCGAGCGCATCGTTTTAAAATCCACCTCGCTTAAACTCACGCCGCCGGAGGTAATAATGGCTTTATCAGTACCAAGTAATTTACTCACTGTCATCGGGACACCCTTTAATAATTTAACCAAATTAAGGCGGGCCTCACGGGTAACACTATGACACTTGGTGTCGGGGTCAATTTTAGACAGCATTATAATCACAGGTACTAAGGCACTGGGGATTAAAGCGCTTAAAGCGTTTTTAAAATTCTTTTTATCATGCTCGGTAAATAACTTTTGGAGTTTAGTATTTAAGGTGGCGTAATCCTCACTGGGTAAAAGATCTAAACTTAAAATAACCTCGCCATACTTAAGGAGCTCGCCCACATCCTTACTCATGTTTAAAACCGTGGGACCACTCACCCCCAAGTGAGTAAAGAGGAGCTTACCCTTAAGCACATTTTGTTTAACCTCGTTTTGATAAAGAGTAAGTTTAATATTATTTAAGGTCACGCCAGACAACTTTTTTACCCACACATCTTTAAGCGCCACGGGTACCAAAGAGGGCGTAGGTAGAGTAACGGTGTGGCCCAGATCGGCCAACCATTTATAAGCGTCGCCGGTAGAGCCGGTCTCGGGCCGCGAGGTGCCGCCGGTGGCAAGGATGATATTTTTGGCTTTAATTACCTCCTTATTTTTTAACTTAATACCAGTTAATTTATCACCCTCTTTAACCACGCCTTTAACCTCGGCATTAGAGCGCACTGTCACTCCAGATTGTTTTAAATAATCTACCAACACTTGCCACACCGATTGGGCCGAGTTGGAGGTGGGGAAGACTCGCCCCTCCGCCTCTACTTTAGTGGCCATCCCGCGAGTATTAAAAAAGTTTAAAGTCTCCTCCACACTCCACTGTGAGAAGGCCGAGAAGAGGAAGTCACTGCTCCCTTTAAATTTAGAGAGGAGTCGGCGATTATCGAGCTCGCCGCGAAGAACAACTGCGTGCTATGGCCGAAGC
>CAZIEN010000035.1:0-4120 GCA_964538315.1 uncultured Candidatus Saccharibacteria bacterium | reverse complement strand
CGTTGGTTACATTGCATCGTCCGCCGCCGGTGATGAGGAGCTTTTTACCGAGGGTATTATTTTTTTCTACTAATAAAACTTTAACCCCTTGCTCCGCGGCACGGGCGGCCGCCATCATGCCCGCGGGGCCGCCGCCCACCACTACCACCTCCCACTCGCTTGGCACCGACATGGGAGTAACTTATTTTTTAAGATTATTAGGTAACCAGTCCATCACCTTTTTACGATGTAGGTCTACCGACCACAAGTCGCCGTTTTTAAAAAAGCTCTCATGCTCGGCTTTATACTTATTGAGGAGGGGAGTGGTAGCCCGAGGGAAGATGCTTGGCAAGGTGGCGTTATACAACTTTAAAAACTCCGCCTGGGTGACGGGTAGCTCGCTAATAGCTGGCTTTTTAGGGCTAGTGCTCATTTGCCCTTATAATACCATAAATTAGGAAATAATCAACTATTATGGTAGGCTAGTATTAATGACTACTTTTGACGGGCTGGGTATTGCCCCTAACTTGATGACCGAGCTCACTAAGCTCGGTTTTAAAGAGCCTACCCCCATCCAACACCAAGCGATCCCACCGGCCCTCCAAGGTAAGGATGTAATTGGTGTGGCACAAACCGGTACCGGTAAAACCCTAGCTTACGGCTTACCTCTGATCCAAAAGTTAGCCGGTTTAAATAAATTTGGTCTCGTGCTGGTGCCAACGCGCGAGTTGGCCCTGCAAGTAGATGAGGAGCTACAAAAAATTGCTGGCTCTGGTCACTTACGCACCGCCATTTTAATTGGCGGTGCCTCCATGGGCATGCAACTACGCGCCCTACGGGCGCGACCCCAAGTGGTAATTGCCACCCCGGGTCGGCTTAATGATCACTGGCTGCGTAAAAATATTAATTTAGACGGTGTGGGGATGTTGGTAGTAGATGAGGCTGACCGGATGTTAGACATGGGCTTTTGGCCTCAAATTAAGCGCCTTATTGCCGCTATCCCAGCCGAGCATCAAACGCTCCTCTTCTCGGCCACTTTATCTAAAGAGATTTTAGAGTTAGCTAGCAAGCATATGCGCTTGCCCACCTCTATTGAGGTGGCGCCACCTGGTACCACAGCTGATAAGGTGAGCCAGGAGTTTTTAATGGTCCGTAAGGAGGATAAAATGCGCTTGCTGGAGCAGGTGCTCCGCGAGCGACGCGGCTCCACCATTGTGTTTACTCGCACCAAGCACGGCGCCTCACGCGTGATGAAGGGGATTAAAAACTTTGGTCACACTGCCGCCGAGATCCACTCCAATCGCTCGCTGTATCAGCGTAAGGAGGCCCTGGAGGGCTTTAAAGCCGGACGTTATCGCGTGTTGGTGGCCACCGATATTGCTGCGCGCGGTATTGATGTTAAAAATATTGAGTTGGTAGTTAATTATGACTTACCCAGCCAGAGTGAGGATTATGTGCACCGTATTGGTCGTACCGCCCGAGCTGGCGCCGAGGGTCACGCGATCTCCTTTGCTATGCCGGACCAGCGCCGCGATATTAAAGAGATTGAGAATTTAATTAAAAAACCGATCCCCGTGTCTAACCCGGCTGGCTTCTCTCATATTGAGACACCCGCACCACAAAACACTTTTAATAATAACCGCCGCCGTCCCCACACTCATCCATCGGGCCCCCGCCGCCACTTTAAACCGCACTTTGGCCACAATCCTCGCAACCCTCGCGCGTAAAGTAAAATCTTGCTTTTAAATTTGTTTTAAGTAATATCAGGCCAGAACCTCAACAATTAAGAAAGGGTATTTAAATGGCTATTCACAGGGTGTCTGTTCCCAAGGTAGCTCTTTTGTCGGTTTATGACAAAGCAGGGCTGGCCAGTTTTACAAAGAGCCTTCTTGAGTTAGGTTGTGAGACCATCTTGGCTTCCAGTGGGACGGCTAAGTACCTTAATGACAAAGGGATTAAGGCCCGCGATGTGGCGGAGATTGTTGGTCCGCCGATTTTGGGCCACCGAGTTGTTACCTTGTCGCGAGAGATTCATGCCGCCCTCTTGTCTACCAAAAGCCGGGAGGATAAGGCTGAACTTAAACGGCTTGGTATTCCGCGGATTGATCTGGTATATGTAAATTTTTATCCTTTGCGGGAAGAAATTAATCGTAAGGGTAGGACGCTAAAGTCAGTGATTGAAAAGACTGACATTGGCGGCCCAACCTTGCTGCGATCGGCGGCTAAGGGTCGGCGCCTTGTGATTACTCGACCAGAGGATCTGGATATGGTGCTGGCGTTCTTGAATGGCTCTTTTGGAATGGGTCAAATAAATAAGTTTATTTCTCATCTGGTGGCGCGGGCGGAGTGGGATGTCGCCGATTACTGTAAGGCCTCCTATCACTTCCATGATGAGTGGTCTGCAAACCAGTAAGCAAACAAAACATTGTTTTAAAGGGGTTGGTTCAATACCAGCTCCTTTTTTTGTCCCCTCGCGCGTAAATAGGGCAGTGCTATAATTAAGGGATATGGAAAACAATAAATATTATTGGGCTGGGCTAGTAGTGGCCGTGATTATTATTGCCGGTGGCGCTTATTATTATAGTCAAAAGACGGCCCCGGTAGATGTGGATGATGATACAGCCACCACCACCGATAAAACTCGTCCCGAGTTAATTACCGCCAAGCATCAGTTTAAAAATGGCAATCATATTATTGCTGGTGAGACTAACTTGCCCACCATTTGTGATTTACTTAATCAAAACGTGAGTGTGGCCGAGAGTTTTCCTGAGCAAGTAACCTTGCAATTTACGACTACTAATAAAGATCCTAATTGTTTAGAGAGAGTTACGCCGGTGCGCTTCCGCTTTGACTTTGGCGCGGATGAGAAGGCGACGATTAAAGCCACTTGGAACGGGGCGCCGGTGGAGCTTAACTTAATCCCCGTTGGTCCTGATGAGGATTTAACTAATTTTGAAGTTGAGGTTAAGGGGTAATATGGCTCAAGCTATTTTTGGTGGCGGGTGCTTTTGGTGTACGGAGGCGGTGTTTAAATTAATGAAGGGCGTCTCATCGGTGATGCCAGGTTATGCTGGTGGCTCCGCCGCCGAGGCCAATTATCATGCCGTCTCTACTGGCAAGACCGCTCATGTGGAGGTGGTGGCGGTGGAGTATGATCCGGCGCAGGTTAATTATAATGATTTACTCTTGGTCTTTTTTGGCAGTCATGACCCCACCACGATTAATAGACAAGGTAATGATGTGGGCCCGCAGTATCGCTCGGTGATCTTTTATACCACGCCAGAGCAAAGGGTGGCGGCCGAGCAGTTTATTAACGAGATTAACAACTCGGCTACCACTGGGGCTAAAATTGTAACCACAGTGGAGCCGTTAGATAAATTTTACCCGGCCGAGAGTTATCACCAAGATTACTTAGCCAATAATCCCGATAATCCTTATTGTCAGTTGGTAATTAATCCTAAGTTAGAGAAGGTCCAAAAACAATACGCTAATTTATTAAAAACTTTAGATCAATAATTTTATGAAAGAAATGCCTAAAAATGAAGACGGTTGGAGAGAGCAATTAACTCCAGAGGAGTACGCTGTGTTGCGCGAGCGGGGGACCGAGGCCTCCGGCACTGGTAAGTATTTATATGAGAAGAGTACCGGCACTTATAATTGCGCCGCTTGTGGACAAGCGCTCTTTGCCTCTGATACTAAGTTTGACTCCGGCACTGGTTGGCCCTCCTTTGACGAGGCGCTACCTGGCTCGGTAGAGCTTATTGCCGATGACTCACACGGTATGAGTCGCACTGAGGTGGTGTGCTCGCGTTGCCGCTCGCACTTGGGCCACTTGTTTAACGATGGTCCAACTAAAACTGGCCAGCGCTTCTGCTTAAACTCGGTCTGTTTAGATTTAGAGCCCAAAGCCTAATCTCTTGCTAAACCAAGGCCTAATGTGTTAGTATTTTAATTACACGGGCCCGGGTGCCCATTTTTTTATGGAGATTAGGAATATTGCTATTATTGCCCACGTGGACCACGGCAAGACTACCCTCACCGATGCCATTTTAAAGCAGACGGGGGCAGTTACAGCCGATGTAAGCATGGACTCCAACGCGCTTGAGCAAGAGCGCGGTATTACTATTTATGCTAAAAATGC
>CAZIEN010000034.1:0-6316 GCA_964538315.1 uncultured Candidatus Saccharibacteria bacterium | reverse complement strand
GAACCCCCAATAACAGGTTCGAAGCCTGTCGTGATATCCATTTCACCACGGGAGCAAGTAATGCCTCCTTAAAATACAATAAAAATGGCGATTAATCAAAGTTTGAGCTAGAATAACCTTATTATGGCTAAAGAGTTAAATATCCCGTCGATTATCTTAAATACCGCCAAAACGTTAGAGGATAACGGTTTTTCAACCTACTTGGTAGGGGGAGCGGTACGCGATTTACTCTTAGGTCGCACCGTTAAAGACTGGGATTTAGCCACTAGTGCCAAACCAGCCGAGATTGAGGCCCTCTTCCCTAAAACCTTTTATAACAACGACTTTGGCACCGTGACGGTAGTTAATGAGGGAGAGGAGGACGAGACCCTTAAAAATATCGAGATCACGCCGTTTAGACTAGAGGGTAAGTACTCTGACTCGCGTCATCCGGATGAAGTTAAGTTTAGCGACAACATTGAGGATGATTTAAGTCGTCGTGACTTTACTATCAACGCTATGGCTTATCGGACAAGCACAGGGGAGTGGTTAGACCCCTTTGGCGGCATTAAGGACTTAAAAGACAGCCTCCTACGCGCCGTAGGCGACGCACAGACGCGTTTAACTGAGGACCCCTTACGCACCATGCGTGCCGTGCGCTTAGCGACTGAATTAGAGCTAAAAATTGAGCCCAAAACGGCTGAAGCGGTTAAAAAAACAGCCCATTTACTGGCTAAGATCTCTAAAGAGCGCATCCGCGATGAATTTATTAAGCTCTTAATGTCTAAACAGCCCATGTTGGGTCTTAAACTAATGGTGGAGTTAGGCGTAATGGAGCAAGTTATACGTGAAACTTTAGAATCAGTTGGAGTAGAGCAAAATGGCGACCACATTTACGATGTTTGGGAGCATACCGTAAGGGTGGTGCAACACTCGGCAGATAGAGACTGGCCGTTACACGTGAGACTGGCGGCCCTCTTCCATGATATTGGTAAGCCGCGCACTCGTCGCTTTAGCGAGGAGAAGAAGGATTATACCTTTTATGGTCATGAGGTAGTGGGCGCCAAAATGGCCAAGAAGATTATGGCGGATCTCAAGTTTTCTGTGAAACTAACGGAGACAGTAGAGAAGTTGGTGCGTAACCACATGTTCTTTACCGATATTGATAAAATTACTCTCTCCGCTGCTCGTCGGATTGTAGCTAAAGTGGGAGCCGATAATGTATGGGACTTAATGAAGGTGCGCGCTTGCGACCGTATTGGGATGGGACGCCCCAAGGAGGCGCCTTATCGCTTACGCAAGTATGAGTCCATGATTGAGGAAGCAATGCGCGCTCCCACCTCGGTCACTATGCTTAAGATTGACGGTAACAACCTAATTAAAGACTTAAAGTTAAAGCCAGGACCCAAAATTGGCTATATTTTGCATGCTTTATTGGAGGAGGTGTTGGATAACCCCGATTTAAATACTAAAGACTATTTACTTGATAAATCTAGTGAATTATTAAAATTATCGGATGAAGAGCTCTTAAAACTAGGGGAGAGTGGTAAAGAGGCTAAAGAGGAGAAGGAGCAAGAGGAGTTAGCGGTGATCCGTAAAAAACACGGGGTAAAATAAGGTTAAAATAAAAATTAGGCACAAATAAACCCCGCATTGGGTTTTTTGGCGGGGCTGGAAAGGGGATTCTATTTAATTTTCTCCAACGGGTGGAGAAAAAATGCTAGAGAAAAAGAAGTAGAATGTCCTTTACTCAATTAAGACCAAATCGTATCTGTCCTATAGTTTACTATCAGACACCTTAAAAGACAAATAACTTACCTGTGGATAACTTTATCCCGCCATGGCGGGATCTATTTTTTGTTGTGGAATTTTTGGTGGACTTCTTTTAACTGACTATCGGTAACGTGCGTATACACTGGGGTCGTAGCTACATTGGCATGGCCCAACATCATTTGCACCGAGCGGATATCGGCGCCATTGCGGAGTAAATCGGTAGCAAAGGCGTGACGCAGGGTGTGAGGGGTAACCTTTTTAGAGATACCGGCCTCGACGGCGTACTTTTTAACTATTCTTTCTATACTCCGAGAAGTTAAGCGCCCAGACTTTGACTCCTTGTTAATTTCAGACACATTAGTAAATAATGCCTCCTCGTATAAACCTTTACGCTTTTTTAAATAAGCTTTAATTGCCTCCTTAGCAGTAGGGGAGAGAAAGACGAGACGGATCTTTTGCCCCTTACCGCGGATAGAGAACTCATCGCGCGAGAGATCCAAGTCTCTATTTAAGGAGCAAAGCTCCGAGACGCGTAAACCAGTAGAGAAGAAGAGCTCTAAAATCGCTCGATCTCTTAACGCCTTCTCCTCCTCACCCTTAGGGCCGGCCAAGAGGCGAGTGAGCTCATTACTAGTAACTAACTCCAGCTCGCGAGCGCCCGTTTTGGCCAACTCAATGCGATCAGGCGGCAAACTGGCCACTCCTTGCTTGGCTAAGTATTTAAGAAAAGAGCGCAGGGCAATGAGATAGTAATTTTGCGTATTCTTCTTTAACTCCTCTCTATTAATATGGAGACGGAAGCGGCGGACAACATCATCATCTATTTGCGACGGCCTTTTAAGCTCACCAAAGGCGACAAAGCGGGTTAAATAGCGGTCATAATTCTCCACCGTTTTTAAACTCCGCCCCTTCTCAATCTCAATGTATTCTAAAAATTGAGTCTTTAATTTTTCTAAGTCAGTCATAGGCGCCTGCCCGACCCAAAGGGGCGGGTGTCGCACAATATTATAGCACCTTAAGGCTAAAGTGGGGTGGGGGCTTGCATTTTTGGGCAATATATGCTAGACTTGTGTCAATGCTTACGAGCAAGAAGAAATTGGTAGCGATTAAGAAAACCCGCGTCCACGATAAGGACACGGGCTCTTCCGAGGTGCAAATTGCCCTCTTAACCGAGCGGATCAATGAGTTGACCGCCCATTTAAAGAAAAATAAGAAGGATTTTCACTCGCGCCGCGGACTTTTAAAGCTCGTCTCTAAGCGCCGCTCTCACGAGAAGTACTTAGGCGAGAAAAAGAAGAAGGCCGAGGTTAAAGCCGAGGTCGCTGTTAAGTAACAGCTTTTTCATAATCAAACTCTCTGCAGATTAGTAGTTAGTAACAAATTAATATTTTTATATGTCGGTAATTAAACATAAAGGCCAACGGGTTGGCGTTTTTATTGATACTCAAAACCTTTACCATACGGCTAAAAATCTCTTCCACGCGCGCGTTAACTTTGGTCAAATTGTTAAGGACGCCGTAGGCGGCCGCACCTTGGTGCGCGCACTCGCTTACTTAGTAACCACCGAGGGTGGGGATGAGAAGGCATTTTTAGAAGCCTTAGGTAAAATGGGCATTGAGATCCGCTCTAAGGAGTTGCAGATCTTCTCCTCTGGGGCTAAGAAGGCGGACTGGGATGTGGGCTTAGCGGTAGACGCTATTGAGCTCGCGCCTAAACTAGACGTGGTGATTATTGTCTCTGGCGACGGCGACTTTATCCCACTCGTAGAGCACTTGCAAATGTTGGGCTGCCAAGTGGAGATTGTCTCCTTTGGTAAAAGCTCCTCGGCCAAACTTAAAGAGGCGGCAGACGACTTCTTTGACTTGGGTGAGAACTTGCGCAAATATCTCATTGGCAATATCAGCAATGGTAATGGCAACGGTCACAGCAAGAAACAGTAGACAAAAATAAATATAAGTGGTAAGGTGCTTGTTAGGTAAAAACCTAGAGGAGGTCCAACTATGACAATTGTTAAGTTGGCCCCCCGTCAGGCCAACAAGATCTTAAAGCAAAATCGCCTAGACTGTGGCGAGCGCGACTCTTACCTTGTGAATCTTTTTGAGTTAAAAATCTTACTTAGCGGCGATGCTACAGTAAAAGAGCTCAATAAAAGCAATGGCGATCAAACTTGGTCGCACGAGGTAACCTTTGGCGGTAAGGCATTCATTTGCTTCACTAGCCACCACATTAACTTTTAAAAACCGGCGGAGAACTTATCTCCCACCGGTTTTTATTTTTATTTAATTTTACTCTCCATTTACCAAACGACTTTGACGAGCATCTTCAATATTTTGCAAAGCTTGTTTTAAAGTATCACCAGTTGAAACGATGGAAGCAAAATCAGATATTTTTTCGGCCAAATCGTAATCTACCTCATCTCTAGTTTTACCAAAAATCATTACCGCTATTTCATTATGTAAACGACGCCTCTCTTTATCGCTACCGGCTCCAGAGTGTTCACTTAAAACTAAATCAGTATAAGCTTGGCAATTATCTAATAAGCGTTTTTCAGCCAATGATCCAGCACGAGGAGGTTGACCGGGAAATCCAAATCGACTCCAAGCTCCTAAAAGCTCGGATGGCTCCTCTTCTACATTCGGTCGTGGTTTAAAAGCTTCCATACCCATAGCAAACATATTATATAGTTTTAATAAAAAGAAAAGTTATTTTAGTGTGTTATTCAGTAAATCTAGTTTTTAGGTTTCATTTTGGGGCGTATGTCGTTATAATAAAGAGCGTATGGATCCATTAAACAATCAACCACTTGGCACACCACCCATGCCGGAGTTGGGAATTAAAGATCTGCCCGAGATACCGGGTGTTAAAACTCCACCGCCGATGCCGACAGAAACTCCAGTTACTCCCGAGCCAACGATCTCGCCTGAAAATAAAGTTGAAACTAAAACTGAATCAACACCAGTATTAGAAGTTAAACCCGAAGTTAAGGCCGAAGAGGTAGACGATTTTACTAAAGCGATTTTAGACGCCCCACCACCCCCACCCAAAACAATGGAGGAGAAGCGAGAGGAGGCCGCCGTAGCAATGCAGGGCCCGGAGCTGGCCGCCAAACATGAGGCGGAAGGGCATCTCCGGGCCTTAAAGGCCGAGCGGGCCACTATTAAAACGCGCTTGGAGGAGATTGCTAAAATTAAAGAACAATATGAATTGGCCTGGGTTAAGTTGGATGAGACCCGCGTTAAAATTAAAACTGAACTGGAGCCGATTACTACCAAAGAGCAAACGGCGGAATTAAATGAAGATAAGTTGGAGGCGAGTGAAGATACTCAAGCTTTACCTAAAGAGCGGAGGGTAGTAGAGGAGGAGCGGTGGGCCGCCCAAACCGAGCGCCATCAAATTGAGCAAAGTAAGTGGGCCGTGGAGGAGCGTTTAATGAGCGCTGAGGAGCAGATTGAGCAAGAGACTAAAGCTTATCGCAACATCTTAGATGAGGAGGATAAACTCTTAACTCGCTTGGATCAAATTGAGGATGAGTTAACGGCCTAATATTTTATTTATGCCACCAGATCAAATTAATAAGGAGGTGAGAGAGCGGGCCCGCGCCGCCCTCGCTGGCGCTCGGGCTCCTCGCCCAGTTAAAAAGGTGGCGGTGGGTGACGAGGTTAAATTAGACTTACCACCGGCCGAGGTGGCGCGCCGACGCGAGACCGCCCGGGCCTCAATGGAGGGTTATGAGCGTCGCGAGCGGCGGAAAGTAATGGAGCAACGCGCCGCCGCAGAAGTGGAGACGCAAAAAAAGTTGGCCGCGGATTTGGCCGTGCGGCGGCAAGCGGCCGAGGAGGCCGCGAGGGCCAAGGCCCGCGGCGAGGCCGAGCGCCTCGCCGCTGAAGCCGCCTCTAAAAAGCGTCGTTTAGAGCAAGTGGCCCGCTCCGAGAAGATGATTGAAGATATTAAACACGACCCCTCTATTACTATAAAAGGCGTGAGGACTTTTAAAGATGACTTAGCCGAGAGCTTGCGCCGTGGCGGCAATATTAGTGAGCTCACTCATGGTGAAACAATTGATGAGTACGGCCGGAGTAAAATAGCCTCACCTTTTGATAAACAAAAATTATTGGTCACCTTGGGGATTGCTGGTTTAGTCTTGGCGGGTGGGGGAGTAATTATTGGTGCTTGGTATGCAGTTAATCGCACGGCTGCGCCTATTACCGAGACCACTGTTAAGGTGGTAAGTTTAGTCCCGGCCGAGACTAATAAAGAATTATATTTAACCAACAAGTTACCACTAGAGTTGCGACAAAGTATTTATCAAGAGCGCTTACAAGCGGCCACCACCTTTAATACCCCACGAGCTGGCGGGGGACCAATTTTAAATTTATATCCGACCGAGGCACTTAATGTCGATACCAATACCGGCACTGCTTTATCTAAAACCCAAGTTGATTTAACGCGTTTTTTAGCGGCGCTTGATTTGGCCTTGCCGGTAGAATTTAGAATCGCGTTGGGTGATAAGTTTATGCTTGGTATTTATCAAGCACCTACCCCGGCCATCTTTTATTTATTTAAT
>CAZIEN010000033.1:0-6702 GCA_964538315.1 uncultured Candidatus Saccharibacteria bacterium | reverse complement strand
TGGCCCGAGCTCTTTTTTTTGTTACAAAAAAATCGCCCCTACCGGAGCGATTGTAAAAAGGGCTCAAGACCCTTTAAACTTAACCAATCAAGAGTCAGTGGTTCAAGACCAGGACTCTCCTTCCACTCTTCATCAGATATTTCACCTTCTAACCATTGCCTTGCCCGCTCGGCCAAAAACTCTAAGCGGTTACAGCTCGCCCAACAAAAGTTTTTAACCTCTCGTGGATTAACTACAATCTCATCGAGTTTGTTGGAGTAAGTGGCATATAAGCGCCACTCGTGCCAATCACCCCCAAATCGACGGCACTGATTACTCTTTTTTGCCCGTAAGATTAGGCCGAGGCTAATTTGTTCGCGTGGGATATCGAGGCCTACCTCCTCCAACAACTCTTGGTGAGCTTGCTCGGGCCAACACACTTCACCATCTAAGTGACCGGACGGTACTGCCCAGCCCCAAGGGAAAGTAGCGCGCTCAATTAAGAGCAACCGTGCTCCTCGCTGGTAACGCAAATCTTCTACCCCAAAAACAAATACTCCCACTGACTTGTTGTCACACACTTTAATTGCCGGCGCTGACAAATTATTCACAAAGACCTCCTTTCTGCCGGTTAGAGTTTAGCAGGCGTAGCCATACCAAGCAACTTAAGGCCACTACTTAAGGTCTGACCCACAGCAGTGGTAAGAGCCAGGCGATAAGAGGCCACATCCTCCTCGCTCACAATTTTATTATTAGCGTAATAAGCATTAAAAGCGCTCGCCAACTCGGTTAAATAAGTTACTAAGTGATGAGGCGCCAGCTCCTCGCCCGCTCGGTAAACTATCTCTGGATAACGAGCTAAAACTTTTTCTACCTCCCCTGGATCATCCGGTTTATCGGCACTAACTTTTAGCCCTAACTCTCGCCCCTTCTCCAACACGGAGTTAGTCCGCGCCAAAGTATATTGCAAGTAGGGGCCCGAGCTACCCTCGAAAGAGATTGATTTATCAAGGTCAAAAATAATATCCCGACTGGAGTCTTGTTTTAAAATCGAGTATTTAATTGCGCCAACGGCAATTTGGGTTAAAACTTCATCAGTTAAATCACCTTCTCTTTTACCATCTTTAAGCTTGTCACTAATTTTATTTTTAACCTCGTCTATTAAACTCTCGGCGGTAATCACCTCGCCGGTGCGGGATGACATTTTACCACTTGGTAAACGCAACATCCCATGAGGCACATGACGAGTCTTTTTAGCCAACTCGGGGAAGATCCGCCTCATCACCGCTAATAAAACTTTAAAGTACTCAGTAATCTCATTACCCGTAACGACAATTGAGTAATCGTAAGGATATTTATCGTACTTAATTTTAGCCAACCCTAACTCCTTGGCCTCATAAGTGGGCAAGCCCTCCGAGTTAACAAAAACGCGAGTATGTAAACCATCCTGCTCACCCTCATACACCACGGCTCCACCCTCACCAACGGTAAAAATATTTTTATTATCCTCCACCACCTTTTTACCAAACTCACCCGTCTCGCTCTCAAAAAAATAGTAGTCAAATTTGGTCCCCAGTTTTTTATAAATTGTCTCAAAATATTCTAGACTCTCTTTTTTACCAACGTCATAAAGTTTATTAACTTCCTCATCACTGCGATCATAAACTTTTTTATTAAGCTCAATAATCTCTTTTTTAGCCTCCTCACTCTCGTCGTAAGCCTTAGTACCAAAGGCATAAGCCTCAAACAAACCCTGCCCGGCTTTAAGTCCATAAATAGCCTTGGCCACATGGAGGCCCACATCACCCTGATAACAAGCTCGCTTAACCTCGGCGCCCGAGGCCTCGGCAATGCGGCTAATGGCCTCACCAATTACATTGGGTAATAAGTGACCAATGTGGAATAGTTTAAATGGATTAGGATCAGTATACTCCACCATCACTTTATAACCGGCCACATCGCGATTGGTACCATAACTCTCGCCCACACTTAGCACCTCTTTAACCCGATCGGTAAAAAATTGTGGCGTTAAATAAAAATTAATAAAGCCCGGGCCCGCTACCTCCAAGTGCTCGAGACTTAAATGTTTTTGCTTATTTATCTGCTCAATAATTTTATCAGCTAATTGTTGCGGAGTATCAAAAAATTCCAAACCGCCGCGGGCCACCTTAATAGCCGTGGTTTTAGTATTAGCCTTAGCGGCCATCTGTCTAAAGGCCACCAAGGCCACATTACTGGCGTAATCGCCATTTTTACCATCGCCGGGCCGCTCCACGGTAAAGCCCTCCGCCGAGAGTGAGAGCTCGGAGAGGACCTGCTCAATAAGTTTTTTTAATTCCCCGGCGATCATAATTAAAGCTATTCTAGCATTTTAGCGGCCAGTTGAGCCAAAACGACCCTCACCGCGGACTGAGTCTGATAATTGCTCCACCTCCTCCAACTCGGCAATAACTACGGGGAAGATGACGAGTTGGGCAATTTTATCACCCTTTTTAATCTCATACGGCTCGCTCCCTAAATTAATTAAATTAGTATTGTACTCGCCTCTATAACCAGCATCATAAACCCCGGCCATAGTGTGGATACCGCCATTTTTAGGCAAACTCCCCTTATCTTTTACAATCGCCGCATAACCCTCAGGGAACTCCATCGCCCAACCCACAAAAAATATTTTTCGCTCCCCCGGCTTAAGCACATAATCCTCAAGCGAGCACATATCCAAGCCCACATCCCCCGTATGGAAGTAGGTGGGTAAAATTGCTTCCGGCTTTAATTTTTTAATTTTTATCTTCATTATTTACTCCTTAAAATTTGATCAATTTTTTGGGCCAGTTTAATCATCTCCTTCTCCTTTTTACCGCGCGTGGTCTCGGCGGCGGTGCCTAAGCGTATACCCGAGGGATCCATGGGCGAGCGCGTGTCGCCGGGGATGGCATTTTTATTAACAATAATCCCCGCTTGCTCCAACTTATTGCTCGCCTCACCACCTGACAAACCCGACCCGCTCATCCAAGTATCAATTAAAATTAAGTGTGAGTCGGTACCGCCCGAGATTACTCGCCAACCTAAACGCGCGAGCTCTTTAGACAAGACCTTAGCATTCTTCACCACCTGTTTAGCATACTTTTTAAATGCTGGGGTCATGGCCTCACCCAAAGCTATGGTATAACCGGCGATCTGATTCTCATGCGGACCACCTTGTAAGCCAGGGAAAACGGCTTTGTCTATTAACTCTGAAATTAATTTAGGCGAAGCCGGGCCTTTTAAATTTGACTTCCCCTCCTTGTCCGGGAAAATTTTAAAGGCCCGGCGAGCACTAAAAATTAACGCTCCCCGTGGGCCGCGTAAAGTTTTATGAGTCGTGGTGGTTACCACATCAGCATAAGGGAAGGGTGATGGATAGGCCCCACCGGCCACCAGGCCGGCGATGTGCGACATGTCGACCATAAGATATGACCCACAAGCATCGGCAATATCTCTAAACTTTTTCCAATCTACAATCCTAGGATAAGCGGTAAAGCCGGCCACAATTAACTGAGGCCTCTCTTTAAGAGCCAACTTTTTAACCTCATCATAATCAATTAAACCAGTTTTAGGATCCACTCCGTAAGCCACCTGCTGCCACACCTTGCCAGTAATCGAGACATGGTGGCCGTGAGTTAAATGCCCGCCATCACTTAATTTGAGCCCCATAATTTTTCCTCCCAGTGGTACTAAGGCTAGGTAAACGGCCAAGTTAGCTGGCGAGCCCGAGAGAGCTTGAGTATTAACGGCCCACTTGGCTTGATCCGCCGGCTGGCGGATAAATAGTTTAAGGGCCCGGGCCACACATAAATCCTCTACCTGATCAATAATTTTATTGCCGCCGTAATAGCGCTTACCCGAGTAACCCTCGGCATATTTATTAGTTAGCACCGAGCCCAGGGCCTCGCGTACATCCTTAGAGACCACATTCTCCGAGGCAATAAGATTAATCACGCTTTTTTGGCGCTTCTCCTCGGCTTTTATTAACCTCTCCACCTGTTTATCCTTCATAGCTATTTATGACCCTTATATTTGCACATTCCCCCACTTTACGCTAGAAATGAGGGCGGAAGGAGGGTTAAAAATGATCCTTAAATCTGGTTGTGCTTTTAAGCAGTATAGTCCAGAAGAAACCTTAGTACTTACCACCAGCCGTCTAACCAAAAATGATGGTGTAACACCAGACCCCAATTTAGAACAAATTGCCGTCTGGAATCACTGGATCACAGGGTTAGCTCCTAACCCAAAAGCAGTGGGTGCTTGGTACCGAGGGGAAATAAGCTGGAAAGAATTTACACGACTATACCGAGAACATCTTTCTACTAACACGGGGGTAGCGGCAACAAATTTTCTTTATCAACTCGTGAAAGAACGCGGGCCAGTAACAGTGTTGTGTGTTGAGGATACGCCCGAGCATTGTCACCGCAGCATCCTACTTGATTATATGAAAGAGAAGTACCCCGAGATTGAAGTTGTATATGAATAAGAAAAGGCCCACTCCGCGGAGTGGGCCTTATTTTTTTGACAGTTTTCCATCACACTTTTGCGACGATATCCTGCTTGCCACGCTTGGTGTCGAACCGACCAATGTCGGAATGATCAATGTGCAGAACAAGACCAACATCAGTAAACAACTTGTCCAAAATAATACCGACTTGTTGGGCTCGGCGACGCATGGTTGGATGGACAGTACTCCCAGAGCGCAACTCCACCATGTAAACCAAGGCCGGAAGATCACCAGTGACTTCACACTGCACCTTGAACCCCATCGGGATCAAATACTGCTGTTGGTAGGGATCAATGTAATTGTCTGACAAATAGACCATGAACTCCCTGGTTTGACCCCTGGCAGCACGAGCCACATCCTCTGGTAACTGATCAAGATACCAAGACTCAAAACCAACATGTGGTGTCAAAAGTGGCATTGTCTGGATCACTGCCCGATGACGTTGTTGATCACGATAGGAGCCGAAATCAATTTGCCAACGGAACTGAGCCGTACCAGTGCGAGCAACCTTCTTGGGGATCTCAACCATTTTGGGACGACGCTGTAGCAAGTCAGAGTATTCACCCAACTGAACTTTGTCGATACCCTGACGGACAAGCTTCACATCGTTTGGCCAAACTCCTGCCAATTTGAGGAAGTATTCCCCTTCCATATAACTTTGGTAAAAGTCTTCCGTCGCTGGATAAACTTTTTGGTTAAATGAATTTGGATACACCTCTCGCAGAGCTGAGAGCATCTTCTCGGCTACCTCCTTCACCTCAATCAAGGGGTGATGCCTCAACTCAAGTAACCGATCAGCAATCTGGCGAAGATCAGAGGTGATAGAGAAAGAAGTCGCCGCGCCGGCCGGCAGAAACGATCGCATGATATCGAAGGCTCGGGCCGCGATGGCTTTGTCGTAAATCTTTTCATCCTCTTCCTCCTTACGAGGGAATTGGTTGGCAACATGCTTTTTGACAGCTGGCATGTGGGTGACATAGAAATCACGCCACTTTTCTTTGTAGCCATCAATCACCGGCGAATTATAGGGGTTCAGGAATGGTTGAGTACTAAAGTCCAAATACCGAGTTGAGCACTCTTGACCCCGGTAAAGCATGGAATCTTGGAAGGCCTTGGCCACCAACATTGAGACACCCTCAACAAAAATGCAAACATCACCACAGTCGCCAATCGACTTGTGGCCGTAGCCAACATAGAAGGTGCCCATAAACTTACCGGAACCAACTTGGGCCAACTTCTTCAGGTGCTCATCAATACTTGCAGGAGAGCGAGAATACATTGCTTGAAGCATTGCTTTGTCTTCAGCAGTAATAATGGCACCGTCATTCAAGATCACAATTTGACCACCACTATTAAGTGGCCTTCTTACATGAATCAGCTTATCAATGTCCACGATTTTTCTCCTTCTAGCCCTTGGGCTTAGTTTGGATTTTAACTAATATATAACTAGCACCTACCTTAACATCAGTCAAAAAAAACACCCCCGAGTCGCGCAGCGACTCGGGGGCTTTTCGTAATTTACTTTTTAAACCAGGAAGGGTGCAATCTTCTCCACTACTTCTTGATGGATATCTTCGCGCGTCCTCATTACTACTCCATCTGGTGCGCAATCCACCACCTTCCAGCCATATTGAGGAGCGATCGCTTCCGCACAAGCGAGTGAGCGGGTTAGATAAGGGACACTTTCTTCCGCCTTATCCTTACCCTTCTTATCTTCCAACAACGTGAGAGATATCTCAACAGGCACCCGCAAGAAGAAGATCACATCCGGTTTGGGCATTCTAAGATACCCATACTCAAGGTCAGTAATCCAATCGAGATACTCCTGCCTTTTCACTGAATCAGTGAACTTACCGCCCTGATGAATCATGTTGGCCGTCGTAAAACGATCCGCCACCACATCCTCCCCTGCCGCCAACTTACCCTTGATCTCGCCTGAAGATTCGAAGCGATCGCCGGTATACAACACGGAGGCGGTGTAGGGGCTAAGCGACAAAAAGTCTCCAAACTCCCCCTTCAAAGCCTTCTTAAGTAGCCGGCCGTGGAAATTGTCTTGATAGCGAGGGAAATCGAGGGAAGTGACCTTTCTACCCTGCTCGCGGAGATACTCCACCAACAAGGCAACTTGGGTCTGCTTTCCCGATCCGTCACTACCATCCATTACAACGAATTTACCTTTCCGCATACAATCT
>CAZIEN010000032.1:0-6768 GCA_964538315.1 uncultured Candidatus Saccharibacteria bacterium | reverse complement strand
TGTCTAAATGGATACCCAAGGCAATGATCATCAGTGCCGCGCGGGTGTGTAAACTCATACCTCCGCCACCAGGCTGCCGGAAACGTAGTTCCCGAGAAGATAGATCGGTAGAAAACCACGTGTCCCCCGCCACATCATCAAAATAGACATTGATATAACCCTTCTTGTGGCCATCGGTATCATCATGGAGACGAGAATAAGTAAACCCTGATTTAAGTTCTGGTATCCAAAAGGGATGTTTAAGTACTCGTTTAGCCCATTTAGTTAAGACTTGAGGGCTAATATCCCAAGTCAAATGCCACAGGCTATTCTTATTACAACCATCATAAAATCTAACTTGCTCTTTTTGAGCTAAAGCTCCCAGAACTTGAGCGGTGCCGTTGATCGTGGTCTTGAGTTTGTTGGCAATAGCTTCAGTCGTAGCCTCCCCACCCAATTCCTCAAGTGCCTCCAAAACTTGAAACTGCCTCTTAGTTAAGTAAGCCATAATGTAAAACACCTCCTTTCTCTGGAGGTGTTTTACCACAATGTATTATTTATAGCAAACCTATTTTTTAGCCTCTTTGTGAACAGTTTTCTTCTTGCACCATTTGCAGAACTTTTTGAGCTCAATTTTGCGCTCCACCTTTTTACGATTTTTGGAGGTCCAATAATTAGTCCTCTTGCAGGTCGTACAGTTAAGTTTAATTAGGTTATCTTGTGACATAGATTTAGGTCTTTTTTAGACCGTCTTAATATAACAGAAAGCCTCTAATAAGGCAAATTGTCCTCTCGGCAGGAATCGAACCTGCAGCACCTCCTTCGGAGGGAGGTATTTTATCCATTGAACTACGAGAGGCCCTTACACTAGTCGGTCTTATTTTGACCTAAATGCCCTTTATATGCAATAATCTTGGTGCTACCAACAAGCGTCGGTGGCGGAGTGGTCAATCGCACCTGACTGTAAATCAGGCGCCTTCGGGCTACGTAGGTTCGAATCCTACCCGGCGCACCAAATAAATACTCGGAACAGAAATAAACTTATCTTGACATTTATCTTTTAAGATAGTAGGATTAGATCAGTATTTTTAACTGATTTAAAAGCACATTACAAATGAAAAGGAGACGGTGTAGTGAGCACAATAACCGTAATTGATCCGAGTCACCCCGTTGATTATTCCAAACAAGAAGTTCCACCAAATTACAAATGTGGCAAATGCGGCGCTACCGGATGCAAACTTTGGCGCTTATACCAAACTTTTTTGGATAAACAGTCTTTGTTGTGTCTGAAATGCGCTTGCGACGAGCAAGGGAAGATTCGCACCCCCACAGAAGACGGATGCCTTCTGTACACGGAAGAAACCCATTACTGGTACCGGACCGCAACCTCCCAACCCGACTGTTGGCATGGCTACGACCCGGAAAAAGGTCCGCCGGCAGAGACGACGGAAACAAAAATTGAACGAGAGAAAACCGACCAAATCGGTTGGCGAATGCCCGCAGTACCAACCGCAGAAAATGACACCTACTGGGGGTACACATCGGTCCCACAAGCAGGTTGTGACTGGTGGCACAGGCTACCAAGTACCCCCATCTAAAACCTACAAACCCCCGGCAGACATTGTCTGCCGGGGGTTCTATTTTTTATTTATTTAGTGGCGCCAACAGTTTCTTTAACTTTAGTTTTTAGGCGCTCAGACTTTTTAAAGTCGACGACGGGCTCGGCATTTTTAATACCAACCGTTACCACTCCGCCGCCCTCGGCTTGGCGGGTAATAATTAGCTCGGCTACTGGGTTTAAGATTTTGGTTTGGATTAAACGCTTCAGCGGGCGGGCGCCGTACTCGGCGCTATAACCCTCCTTGGCTAAGTAAGTAAGCATCTCTGGCGTTACCTTAAGACGGATCCCCTTCTCAATTAAGCGATCCTCCACCACATGCAATTGGATCTCCACAATTTCTTTAATCACCTCCGGCGATAGCGGGTTAAAGATTAGGATCTCATCTAAGCGGTTTAAGAACTCGGGCTTAAAGTGATTTTTAAGCGACTCCATAATTTTACCCTTCACCTCGTCAAACTCGGTTTTACTCTCGCCGTGGTCAAAGCCAATTTTATGGAAGTTGGCAATATAATTGCTCCCCAAGTTAGAGGTGAGGATGATAATGGTGTTTTTAAAGTTGGCCACCCGACCCTTAGAGTCCGTTAAGCGACCACTGTCTAGCACTTGGAGGAGGAGATTAAACACCTCGGGGTGGGCCTTCTCAATCTCGTCAAAGAGGATCACCGAGTATGGTCGGTGACGGATAGTCTCGGTTAAGGAGCCACCCTCGTCATAACCCACATAACCCGGTGGCGAGCCAATGAGTTTAGACACGGCATGTCGCTCCATATACTCACTCATATCCACGCGGATAAGTGACTTATCATCATTAAACATAAACTGAGCCAAGATCTTAGCCAGCTCCGTTTTACCCACGCCGGTTGGCCCCAAGAAGATAAAGGAGCCAATCGGGCGGTTAGGATCAGAGATCCCGGCACGCGAGCGACGCACAGCCTCGGCAATCTTTTTAATCGCCTCGGTTTGACCCTTAACTTTACCGCCCAACTCTTGCTCCATGCGCGTTAAGCGATGGGCCTCCTCCTCCAACATTTTAGTGACCGGCACGCCGGTCCAACGAGAGACCACGCGGGCAATCTCCTCGGGCGTTACATCCTCTTTAAGGATTTGGCGCTCCGCCTGCAAGCGCTTAAGGCGCACATCTTTAGCTTTAAGCTCTTTCTCCAGCGTAGGGATCTCGCCATAGCGCAACTCGGCGGCACGGGTAAGATCCGATCGTAACTCGGCATTATTGGCCTCCACTCTTAAGGTCTCTAGGCTCTCTTTAATCTCCCTAATCTCACTAATGATCTTTTTCTCATTCTTCCATTTAAGTTCTAGCTCACCGGTCTTCTCTTTTAAATCACTAATTTCCTTCTCAATTTCTTTAATCCGATTTTTAGATTCTTTGCTCTCGCTATCTTTTTTAAGGGCCTCCTTCTCTACCTCCAGGCGCGTTAAGCGCCGTTCAGCATCTTCTAAAGCTGCGGGTTTGTTCTCCAACTCTAAGCGCAATGACGAGGCAGCCTCGTCAATTAAATCAATGGCCTTATCGGGCAGGAAGCGATCGGTAATGTAGCGGGCCGATAAATTAACCGCCGCAATCAAGGCGCCATCAGTAATATGCACCCCATGATGGAGCTCATATTTATCTTTTAAGCCACGTAAAATGGTTACCGCATCTTCCACACTTGGCTCCTCTACGGTAACTGGTTGGAAGCGGCGGGTTAAAGCCTGATCCTTCTCAATATGTTTTTGATACTCTTTAATAGTCGTGGCACCAATGGCTCGGAGCTCACCGCGCGCGAGCGCCGGCTTAAGCATATTAGAGGCGTCAATCGCGCCCTCGGCGGCACCAGCGCCTACAATGGTGTGGATCTCATCAATAAATAAAATAATCTTACCATCTGACTTCTCAATCTCTTTAATAATATTTTTTAAGCGCTCTTCAAACTCACCGCGATACTTGGTACCGGCGAGCAAAAAACCTAAATCTAAAGAGACCAGCTCTTTACCGCGCAAGCTCTCGGGTACATCACCGCGCGCAATGCGTATGGCCAAGCCCTCCACAATGGCTGTCTTACCAGTCCCGGCCTCACCAATTAAAACGGGATTATTTTTAGTCCGGCGCGAGAGGATCTCCATCACCCGGCGGATCTCTTGATCCCGACCAATGACTGGGTCGAGTTTATCGCGCCGGGCGAGCTCGGTTAAATTTTTAGTATACTTCTCAATCGCTTTAAACTTTTTCTCACTATCTAAATTTTTAATTTTACCTAAACGGAGTTCGCCCAAGATCCGATTAATATCCTCCGGCTGGACGCGGAAGCGAGTTAAGACCTCTTTAGCTGGTGAGGGGACATCAAGGAGCGCGAGCAGTAAGTGCTCGGTTGAGACAAACTCGTCTTGCATACTGCCGGCCAATTTACCAGCGGTATCAAACACACGCACCAACTCGGGTGTTAAATAAATTTGGTAAGACGGCGCCGCCACGGTGGCGCCAGCCTCACCCTCCAAGGTATCAAGTAGGTAATCGGTTAACATTACGGTATCTACCTCCAACTTATCAATAATCGAGATCACTGGGCTCTCCTCTTGCAAGAGCAAAGCCGCCAGCAAGTGCAGGGGGTTAACCTGGTTTTGCCCGCGTTCTAAGGCTAACTCGTGAGCCCGTTTAATGGCCTCCCGGGCCTTGGAGGTAAAGTTTTGAAAAGGTAACATTCCCTTATTCTACAATATTATTTTATAGAGTCAATTACAGCTTTAATGAGTCGGGCTGGCACCGCTTGGCCCGGCGCAATGTTTAAGGCGACAGCCTCACCTTGGACCAAAAAGAGTGGCCCACCTAAATTATCTTTATTAGCAGCGTTAGTTTTAATCATTAAAGTACTAGTGCTATTTTCTTGCTTGGTTAAGGAGGATACAATACCCACCGCCACTGGCGAGCCGTCGGCGGCTACCGTACCCAAACCAATGACGGTTTGACCCACAGCTAAGTCAGCGATAGCTAATTTAACGCCCTTAAGGCTACTGCCGGATAACAAGTTAGTTATTACACTCTTAGCGCCAGTAGGAGTATCCACCCGTTTAACTCTAAGGACAGCAATCTTTTTATCAGCCGAGAGGCCAGCCAACTCGGTAATCACTTTGGTACTATCTTCTAAAGTTAGGTCATATGGGCCCATGTTCTTACTATCTCCGCCAGGTAAGAGGTCACCGCTGGTAATCACATAATTACCTCCATCAAGTAAAAACCCGAGACCTAAAATTTTGTTACTGGGATCTTGCTCAAAAGTTAAAGTACCCACACTTGGTGAAGCATTATTAACCACCTTCACAATTAAATCCTCCTCCGTCACAATCACCGGCACCTCCTTAACCACCGTTTTTGTCTCACCGGGCACCACCTTCTCAATCGTCCGCTCCACTACCCGATTAATTGTTTGGGTCACGGTTTGGGGCTCATCGGTATTAACCAAAGAGACCGTTAACACCCCGGTGGTAATAGAGGTCACAAAGCTGACTAAAATAGCGAGTAAAACTATTTGGCTATTATTTAAATCTTCCATTTATTTATAGCTTAGCAAGTTCAGTTACTTTTTGCCAATTAATTATATTCCACAAAGCGTCCAAATAATCAGCGCGTTTATTTTGATATTTTAAATAATAAGCATGCTCCCACACATCAACACCTAAGAGAGGCGTCTTCCCCTCCGAGAGAGGTGAGTCTTGATTAGCTGTGGCCATAATCTCTAACTTATCCCCCACCTTCACCAACCACACCCAGCCCGAGCCAAACCGCCCAAGCCCGGCCTCTTTAAACTTAGTCTTAAACTCTTCCACACTATTAAAATTATTAGTTAAGGCTGTGGTTAGAGATTCAGGTATTTTATTTTCTTCACTTCCCGCCGAAGTAAGTAATTGCCAAAATAACGAGTGATTAGCGTGACCACCACCATGATTCCTCACCGCTAATCTAATCGCCTCGGGTAAACTGTTTAAATCTGCCAATAGCTCTTCCACTGATTTATTTAACAAATCGGGATAATCAGCTAAAGCGGCGTTTAATTTATCGATATAAGCCTGATGATGTTTGGTGTGATGGAGGCGCATCGTAGCCTCATCAATAAACGGTTCTAAAGCATTATACTCATAAGGTAAGGTTGGCAGCGTATGCATGGTTGGCAGTTCTTAATTTAGTAATAATGTTTTTTAAACTTTTAATTAAATAATTTAAATCGGCTTTCGTCGTGTCTCGTCCTAAAGTAAACCGGACGGCACTTTTAGCCACAGACTTACTTTTACCTAGCGCCAGTATAACATACGAGTCATCATGCTTGGGGATAGCACAGGCGCTCCCCGTGGAGGCAGCGATGCCCAAGGCGGCCAACTCTAAAACCACTTGCTCACCCAGCACGCCAGCAAAAGAAAAGTTGAGATTATTTGGTAAACGCTCCCGAGTATCACCATTCAAAACGGTGTCGGGAATAGTCTTTAAAATTGTTTTAATCACCTCATCGCGGAGAGGAGTTAACTTTTTAGTTTCTTTTTCTTGTTGCTTAAGGGCCAATTTAAGGGCCGCAGCTAAGCCCATAATCCCCGGCACATTCTCGGTGCCGGCGCGATAATCACCCTCTTGACCACCACCTAAGGCTCGGGGTTTAAGTTTAACGCCTCGTTTAATAAATAAAGCTCCCACACCCTTGGGCCCATAGATTTTACTGGCATTAATGGTCATTAAATCCACACCTAATTGACGGACATCTACATTTAGAAAGCGCGGCGCCTGACAAGCATCAATATGTAGATAAGGGAAAGCAGTTTTAAACTCGGCCCGATGAGCGCGAATAATTTTACTAATGGCTTTAATATCTTGGATCACACCAATCTCATTATGGGCATAAATAATGGAGACCAAACTAGTAGCTGGCGATAATAATTTTTTAAGTTCTGCTAATTTAATATGCCCATGCTCATCAACGGGTAAAATTAAAGCACTGCGTGTAGCTGCCGGCGCTAAAATAGACGAGTGTTCAATCGCACTCACAATAACCTCCCCCGCCGGGGCACCCAACACTGCTAAATTGTTGGCCTCGGTGCCGCCACTAGTAAAAATAATCTCGTCAGGGTGCGCGCCTAAACTCTCGCCCACGCTAGCGCGCGCGGCTCGTAGCGCCGCGGCCGCCTCCACG
>CAZIEN010000031.1:0-6827 GCA_964538315.1 uncultured Candidatus Saccharibacteria bacterium | reverse complement strand
TTAAAAATCACGAGGTTAAAAAAGTTTATTTGGCACTGACGGCCAGTGAATTTAAAGCCGGGGTTGGCTCGGAGGGAGAGATTAATTTACCGATTGGCCGCTCGCTTAAGGATCCGCGGGTGCGGGTAGCGAGCCCCAAGGCTCATGGTCAATTGCGCGAGGCTAAAACCATTTACCAGGTTTTAGACCAAGGCGGCGGCTACGCTTTGGTGGAGCTTAAGCCTTTAACTGGCCGGACTCACCAGCTGCGGGCCCATTTAAAATCACTCCAACACCCCATCGTTTGTGATGCCTTGTATGGCACGGGAGATAACTGCCCGGGGGGTCTCGCGCGGCAGGCGTTGCACGCCGCCGCGCTCACCCTAACCCTCCCCGGCGGGGAGCGGCAAGAGTTTAAAGCGCCGCCACCACCGGACCTCACGGCCGCCCTTGCGCAACTTAAATTTAAGTGCTAAGCTTGGCCTCGTTACCTATGTTAAATCCTAACTACAAAATCTCGACCGTGGATGTAAAAAAGCGCCAAGCGCTTGATTTGCGTCCCGGGGATACCGTCCGTGTTTTCCAAAAAATTAAGGAGAAGGGTAAAATCCGCCTCCAAGTTTTTGAGGGTTTAGTTATTGCCCGTAAACACGGCACCGAGGCTGGTGCTACTTTTACCGTACGTAAGGTAGCCAGCGGCGTGGGGATGGAAAAAATCTTCCCTCTCTACTCTCCTAATATTGATAAAATTGAGATCACTAAGCGTTCGCAGGTTAAGCGAGCCAAACTTTACTATATTCGCGATAAAGCGACCAAAGAGATCCGTAAGAAGATGCGCTCAACCATGATGGTGGCTGCGCCTGTAGAGGTGGAGACTGAGGAGGTGGTAGAGGCTACGCCAGTAGCCGAGGAGCAAGTAGCGGAGTAAAATAACCGTAGGGTTTTTAATTTAATAAATTTTGCGCGGGTGCTGTACTTGGTAGCCAGGCACGCTTGAGGTGCGTGTGTCGCAAGACGTGGAGGTTCAAGTCCTCTCCCGCGCACAGGTAGGAGGTCTTTGGCGTTTTTCTTTCTAAAAAAGGAGCTCGGGCGATGTTTGAAAAATTTAAGCAGTGGTTTAAACGAGAGGTTGAGAAGAGCCGACCTATTAAACCAATGGCGAAGTCTTTGCCGGGACAAGTTTATAAACCAATTACTGAGAAGGAACTCAGCGAGCTTGTTCAAAAAGGTGTGATCACTTTAGACTATGCCCAAAAAATGCTCGACGAGCACTCTTTATCTGGTACCCCTTTTGAGTTAGATGGAGGGTGGTACCAAATAGTGGGCAGTCACCATTGAACCTTAGACCCCGTCGCTCGCGAGCGACGGGGTTGACTTTTTACCATTTTGGGTGTATAATAGAACCAGAATGGCAAGGGGTTGAAAACTAAGGAGTTAAGAATGTCCACGAAACGCACCTCATGGACAATTTACTATCGCCTCGGGAGTTATTTCAAAGCCCATGGTACCGGATTTGGGGACACCGCGGATGAGGCAATAGGTAATTTTATTGCCAATAATCCGAGTTGGCAGCGTCAGGGTTTAGAGGCAATGAAGGACAATATGTCCAAACCTCGACGTCGTCGACACGCCTCTATTTACCAGTATGAATTCACTGAGTTGGGTGGATTAGACATTGGCCAGCGGGTACCTGATTGGCCTGCTCAACGAGGATTTATTCCTCGGTAAACTGTTAGCGCGTCACTCTCACTTCGAGAGCGCCGCGCTTTTCTTTTGTCATTTTTATGATAAATTGGCCTTATGCTCTACACGCGCAAGGGTGATGGCGGCACCACCAAGCTCTTTGGCTGCGATCAAAAGCGCATCTCCAAGAGCTCGGCCGTGGCCGAGGCCTTAGGTAATTTAGATGAGATCAACTCCTTCCTCGGCTTTGCTAAGGTGCGAGCTGGCGAGCAAGGCCTGGTGGTTAAGAGTTTAAATGAGCGAGTGGAGACCTTGGTGCACGAGATCCAGCACACTCTCTTTATTGTCCAAGCCGAGTTGGCCGGCGCCGAGAAGACGGTGTCTGAAGCTAAGGTTAAGCGCTTAGAGCAGATAATCGATAACATTGAGGCGGAGATGCCACCGATTAAAAGCTTCTTCGTCTCTGGGGGCACAGAGTTGGCAGCCACCTTTGACTTTGCTCGGACAATTGCGCGGCGGGCCGAGCGCCGGGTGGTGCAAGTAGTTGATCAAGAGGATAGGAAGGTGGGCGAGCACACACGGCAGTATCTCAACCGTCTCTCCTCCGTGCTTTATGCCTTTGCTCGTTATGCCAACTTTAGCGCTGGTATTAAGGAGGAGGCGCCCACGTACGAGTAGAACAACATGGTGTCTATAGTGTAATGGTTAGCACAAGGGTTTGTGGAACCCTTAGTTCGGGTTCAAATCCCGATAGACACCCAAAGTGTGGTATAAGTCTAAATTAGCGATAATTATTTATTTTGTAATCGGGCTGGTTTTTATTGTTGGTTTAACTGGTGGGGATAGTAAAAATATTAGCTCGTTATCTGTTTCTGATATCAAGAAATCTGAAAATGTTCTTAAAAAAGAATCTAAAATTAGTTTAAATAAAGATGATAAAAAGATAAGTTATTCATCTGATTATACTTATTATAAAATCATTAAAGTTGTGGATGGTGATACTATTTCAGTTTCTATGAATGGTAAAACCGAGACCCTGCGCCTTATCGGTATTAATACTCCAGAGACAGTAGATCCTAGGAAGCCTGTAGAGTGTTTTGGAAAAGAGGCGTCTAATAAAGCTAAGAGTATACTTGAGGGACAAAGTGTACGTTTAGAAGCTGATCCTAGTCAGGGAGAGAGGGATAAATATAATCGTCTTCTTCGCTACGTTTTCTTGTTAGATGGGACCTTTTTTAATAAGTCTATGATCCAACAGGGTTATGCTTATGAATATACTTACAATACGCCGTATAAATATCAGGCTGACTTCAAAACAGCTGAATTGGAGGCTAGGACGGCTAAAAGAGGATTGTGGGCCGATAATGCTTGCCCCGCAGAAACTGTGCCATCTCCCTTAGTAAGTCCGATTACAGGGTCGGCCCAAACTTCCTCAACCCAACCCGCCTCATCGGGGCAGTATGTTTGTTCGTATAACGCTTATAATTGCGCCAATTTTACCTCTCAGAGCGAAGCTCAGGCCGCTTTCGAGGCTTGTGGCGGGACCAGTAATGATATACACGAACTGGATAGAGATGGGGATGGAAGGGTCTGTGAGAGTTTGAAATAGTTGACTAATAAAATCTATAGAGTAAAACTAGGTTCATTATGAGGGGTAGTAATAAGAAATTTTTGATCAAAATCTTTTCAAATTCGTTACCCTATCTATCAAAAGTTATTCATATCGGGGATTTCGTAGGAAGTAGAGCTTCCAAGGTTTTTATAGATAATTGGTTTACTCTGTTGGGGAGGAATTTAATTGTGGCCGCGATTTTTGCAATATGGCTTAAAACTAACATTGTATTTTTTGGTATTTTAGGAGTAGTCAGTTTCTGTTTTTTGTTGGTTTATTCTAATTCTATATCTACTGATTTTTTAAATAATTTAGTCAAAGAAATGGATGATATAAATCAAAAATATAAAAAGATCGGAGTATCCTTATTGAGGACTGACTCAATATCATTATCCATATTGGCAATATCATTGATTCTTATTACGAGTGTGTTGATTCAGTATGCCCTTTTCTTGGCTTTTAGTTTTTTATTTGATCTAATTTAGATCTAAGAATTATTATGGACTTACATAAATTTATTGAAGAGAAGGGTGAAGGATTGAAAAAAATTGGAGCTATATTTTGGATTCTTAATAGTATTGAGACCGAAATAATAACCCAAATAACTTTTTTCTTTACTGATTGGTCCGGAAAATATCAGTGGAAATCCATTGTATTTAATAGGTCACTTTTTAATGAAAAAATATTTCCTAGTCTAGAAAATAAAAGAAGGTTTTTTCTTAAGATTGTTGAGAGTTTGGATGAAATCGCCAAATGGAAGCATATTGAATTTGAGAAAGAAAAATGGATAGAGATAGGGCAAGTTCTTAATAAAATTCAAAAAATAAGAAATAAGCTCGCCCATAATTTCATTAGATTTTCTGAAGATAATGAGAGAGCTATTTTCAATGATACTCAGATCTTAACTGGGCCGTATCTTCAGAAGGAAATAAATCTAGATGATACACTAGAAATGGCGAATAGTTTATCTATAAAATTAAGACAACTCTTGCCAGATTTTGTGTACCAGGCACAAATTGTTTTGAATGCTCCAGATCCTAAAATTAAATAATAAGTTTCATTAATTTTCATTATTTTGATAAAATTCTTATATGAACATTGATTATAAAAAACAAGCTTTTTCGTTAGCTACTTTTTGGGTAGGCATCTATTATCTGAGAGACACTATTATATTTGCACAAGAGTATCGTGGTTTACCTCCAGATTATCTAATGGCCTTTCTGTATTTCGTTTTGACGGTATTATCTTTTAGTCTGTTTGCGAAGAGGAAAATTTTTGTTAATAACAAAGTGGTTTTTTGGATTTATATAGTTTTAGGTCTGACAACATTCTTACATTTTGTTAATGTTATATTGCCAAACTATTACTAGAGAAAAGCAATAACCAATTCTTCTAAACAAGTTGATTTTCGTTATCAAGATTCTGGTCAAAGGTTGTGAATTCTACCAAATCACCATTATTATTTACAGCTTTTATCTCAGATAAATAACTTTGGCCAGATGGACTGGAAGACCCTAGGGGGCGGATGGGGAGTATTAGATTTAACTTTTGAAGTAGTGGAAGTTAGTGCTAAAGACAATGGAGAACTCTATAAAAGTTGTGTTCTAAGGGTAGGGCCTTACAAATAGGGGTTTTGAGGTGAAAATGAGTAGATTTCGCTAAAAATGAGTAGATTTAGGTAAGAGTTGCATAGGTTTAAGGTTAATGGTAGACTCTAAGTGATGGATAATAGTGACTTAGTTCCTATTGGTGAAGCGGCGGAGTTATTAGGTGTGTCCGTGTCTACCTTAAGGCGGTGGGATGAAAAGGATATCCTTTCTTCGGTTCGTAAAAATCCCACCAGTCATCGCTATTTTTCAAAGAAAACCATAGCGGTTTACTTGAATGATTTATTGAAGTTGGCCACGGAGTGGATTTCTTCTGGTAAGGAAATACCAAATATTTATTACTGTAATAATAGCGCCACTTTTCAGTCCCGCCTCACCAAATTTCAGGATTTACTTGCAAAGAGCGAAAATGAAAAAATTAAAGAAATATTTCCACTAGTAGTCGCTGTGGCGGGAGAAATTGGCAATAACTCATTCGACCATAATCTTGGTAATTGGCCAGATATTGCAGGTATTTTCTTTGCGTATGATATAAATAAAAGGCAAGTAGTTTTGGCTGATAGGGGACAGGGAATATTGGCAACCTTGAAAAGAGTTAGGCCTTCATTAATAGATGATAAAGAAGCTTTAAGTGTTGCGTTTACGGAGGTGGTCTCAGGGAGAGCTCCTGAAGAAAGAGGAAATGGACTAAAATTTGTTAAGGCAGTGGTCACTAAAAGCTTAATGGGCCTTTTTTTCCAAACTGGAAGTGCTGAGTTAGAATTACGAAAAGATAGTTCAGATTTAAGAATAAAAGATTCAAATAGGTATTTTAGAGGCTGTATAGCAGTAATTAATTTTTAACATGAAAATAATTTTAAACAAATTTGGGACCACCCTCACTTCTCGTCAAACTGGCAAAGAGGCGTTTGCCGCTTTCAGGCCACTTTTGAAAGACATTAAAGAGGGAGAGGCTTTAGAGATAGACTTTACTGGAGTCATAACATTTTCCCCATCGTGGGGAGATGAGTTTTTGAGTCCACTATTCGACCAATATAAAGATAAATTAATACTGGAAAATACGGAAAATCCTTCCGTCCAGGCCACCTTGGATATCTTGGAAAAGATAGGTAATTTAAAGTTTAATGTAAACTAGCACTCATTAAGGTTCTAAATTCATTTACCCAAAGACCCAGGTAATTTTAACAGATTATAATTGTTCCATGGCGAAAATATATGTCGCAAGTAATGAGGTAGATCGGGCCAGGAAAGTTATGGAAGCACTGGTGGAAGCGGGGCATACAATAACCTTTGATTGGACCATAGATATTGGCCCAGAAGATCAAGAAGAGAAACCAATCAAGGCTTTAAAAGAACGTGAGGCTGTTCGCCGCTGTGATGTACTGGTGTATCTGTGGAAAGAAAATCAGGAGAGTGCCAGATTTGAAGCGGGGATGGCTATGGGCTTGAGAAAGAAGATTGTTGTTGTAACCAATCATGATGCTTGGTTCTTTGCTTTACCTGAAGTTATTCAAATCAGTTCTGATGATTTAATAGTGGAGACAATTAATAAATTGGAGTTGTAAGGATGACTTTTAAATTCCAACCTGCTAGAGTTTTAAGTATGATTACTCTCTATAATGTAACCTCGGCTGATGGATTTATCGCCGATAAAAATGGTAATGAGGATTTTATCCCAGATAGCTTATGGAATGATTTTTTGGACTTATGCAGTAAAAGTGATGTGGTAGTAATGGGGCACAATACTTATAAGGCAATCCAAAATTATCCTAAAGAATTAGTTGGTAGTTTTGAAGAGCTACCAATTGAGAGATTTGTTATATCAACTAATCATAGTTTTACACCTAAAAATAGCTATAAAAAATTTGTATCTCTAGAAGAGGCTTTTAAGAATAAACAAAATATACTAGTTTCTAGTGGCCCAAAATTAAATGATTCTATTTTAG
>CAZIEN010000030.1:0-7379 GCA_964538315.1 uncultured Candidatus Saccharibacteria bacterium | reverse complement strand
GTCCAAAAAACCTTCAACCTCACCGAGGAAGAGAAGTTTTTAATCCTCGAGTCAGAGGTGGGGGAGGGTATCTTCTTTGCTGGGTTAAAGCATGTCGCCATTAAGATTATTGCCTCTTATACTGAAGATCAGATTATTACCTCTGACCCATCCCAAATCCTTGCCATCCGTAAATCTCGTGAGGAGTTAAAAGCTAGCCAAAACAATTAGAGTATATGCCAGAATTACCAGTAACAGCCCAATCTACCCCTATAAAAATCAAAAAGCTTACTGGGGTTGGATTTTGGATTATGTTTACCTTAGCGGTAATTAAAGATATTTTAGATATTATTTTTGATTTAACGGTTGTATTGTCGTTTTTGACCATAGTAAGCAGTTTTATTTGGACTATTATCCTTGGTTTTTACTTGTTTTATAATGGGGTTAAACTTAGTACTCGCACAGTAGCCTCGTTTAGTATTACTACTATTATTAGCCTCATCCCGTTTTTAAACCTTTTACCTGAGACCACCTTCAACTTAGTAATGATCCGCTCTCTAGAGAATAGTGATAAACTTAAAAAGATCACCAATATTGCCTCTAAAGTAGTATGAGATATTTTTACTTAATTATTTTAACTTTAGTTTTACTCTTACCAGTAGGTGTCTTAGCTTTTACTGAGACAACTACCGGCGGTAATGTTTACTCGCAAGTTGAGCCACAAGATTTAGTCCCCAATCAAGAAGTTAATATTACCCTTAGCAGTTACGACGTTGACTTAGATCGTAGTCAAATAGTTTGGTCAGTTAACAGCCAAACTATTAGTAGTAATTTAGGGATTAAACATTTTAGTTTTAAATTAGGCGGTGAAAATACTCCCTCTATAGTTAAGATTTTAATTAAAAGTCCAAGTGGTCAGATTATTGAAAAGGTTTTAAATTTTAGACCTAGTACTATCGACCTTTTATGGCAGGCGGAGACTTATACTCCCACCTTATATCAAGGTAAGGCTCTCCCTAGTTTGGGGAGTAAAATAAAAATTTTAGCCTTACCAAACTTAGTAGTAAGTGGTAAAAAAACAGACTCTAAACAACTAGTTTTTAAGTGGTACAAAAATAATAATTTTTTAAGTGATTCATCCGGTGCGGGTAAAGATTTTATTACCATCAAATTAGACAACTTAATATCTCAAACCAATATTAAAGTTGAGGCCTCCACCTTGAATGGGGATGGAGCGGTAGGGAGTACTACTATTCGGGTAGTAAATCCCCAAATAATTATTTACCCGTATAGTGCTAGCTCTACCCCCAACCGAGCTTTTAGTAGCTCTATTAGATCTAATAACAGTAATGCCAGTTTAGTGGCGGAGCCATTTTACTTCTCTTTAGATGATTTAATTAACCAAGCGGTTACCTTCCAGTGGTTTAGAGGGGATAAATTATTGGCCAATACCCCTAATTTTGCTATCACTAATAGTAAGGAGGGTAGTATCCCCTTAACAATAGTAGTTAGTAACCAAAACTCCCTCCTGCAAAAAGCAGTTAAAAATGTTACACTTTTCTTAAACCCCAACAATGACCGCTCGAGTTTTTAATCTACTTATTTTTACTAATTTAGCTCTACTTTTAGGTCTTTTTTTATGGCCCAATTTATCATTAGCCGCTACTGGTAATAGTTACGAGTTTTTAGACTCTAGTGTTTTTGGCTTAAATAATAGTCAATCTCTTAATTTTATTGATTATGCTAAATTAATCTACCAAACCATTTTAAGTATTGTGGTAGTCCTCTCTATTATCCAGGTAGCAATTGGAGGGATGGAGTATATTGCCAGTGGGGCCGGTGGGGCTAAGGGGGATGGTAAACAGCGCATTACTAATGCCTTACTAGGTCTCCTTATTGCTTTAGCCTCCTACTTAATCTTAAGCACCATTGATCCAAGTTTTGTAAAATTTAATCTAACCTTAGATGCCATCCAGACCACCAGTATCCCCACCCCAGGTAACGGTAATGGTGGGGGTGGGGGATTACCTGGTAACCCCGGCAACGGTGGGGGGACGGGAGGTAATCACCAATACCCTAGTGGAGTAGGTTTAACTGAAGATGAAGCGAGAAACCAATTAGCGGATAAAAATGTAAAAATTAATAACGATGGTAGAATTTGTGGTGGACTAACTTATGACCAATATAAAGTTCAACATAATGGCTTAAGTTGCACTAATTTAGATGGTTTATCTCAAGAAAGTATTGACCAAATTATTCAATTAAAAAGGGATTGTAATTGCGAAGTTATGATAACTGGCGGAACGGAGGCTGGACATTCTGCGGGTGGTACATATGGTGCCCACGCTCCTGGTGGTACAGCTATTGATATTAACCGAAATGGCAACACTGCTTTAGATAATTATATCCAGAGTGGTACATATTTAGGGTTATCTGGTAATAGGCCTATTTATCAAATAGGTGGTAGAAAATACTGGAGGGAGGATTCTGCTCATTGGCATAGTTATTAATAATCGTTATGAAAATTACTAAAAATCAACTTATTATTGGCTTAGTTATTTTAATAATAATCGTTGGTGGTTATTGGTTTTTTATTAAATCTAAAACTACCACGACCACAAATATTCAGCCTTCTACTACTCCAAGTAGTTCATTTTTCCCCACTACGGCGATTAAAAACATCGTTACCACTATTACTAATAGTATCACCTCTACCTCTAGTAATGAGGTCAGTGATGAGCCGTTTAATAATGAGGGAGAGAAAAATGATTTTGATATTTTAAAAGCTCATAAAGTGGAGAACGCCACCTCTACTATAATTGATTTAACTTTAGCTTCTAGTTCTATTATTTATTCTCCTGATGGTAAACAAATTATTACTCTTAAACTTACGGGGTCTGGTTTGGTAGGGGAACTAACTAATTTAAAATCTAAAATTACCACTAAAATCATTACTTCTCACTTAACTGATTGGATTATTACTTGGCCAGAGTTAAACACTTTAAATCTCCAAACTAAACCCTCCTCTAATATTGACGGTTTTGCTTATAGTTTTAACCTAAAAACAAAGCAAACTAACAAGATTTTAGGGCCTTTAAGTGGTTTAAACAGTTTAATTAGCCCAGATGGCAAAAAAGTAATTTACTCTACAAGTCAAAATGGACAAATTAAAACCTTTGTTAAAATTATAGGTAAAGAGGATGGTGGTGAGTTAGGAGTTAAAACTTTAGCTGATAAGTGTGTTTGGTATAACAAACAATATGTAATTTGTGCTGTTACTAATAATTATCCTCCTGCTAATTATCCCGATACTTGGTACCAAGGGTTAGCTTCTTTCAATGATGATATTTGGCTTATTAACGCCGATAAGTTAGAGTCTTACTTAATTAGTATTTCTGGTAAGAATTTAGCCAGTGAGCCAATCGATGCTATTAATTTAAAGGTTAGTCCCGATGGTAAAACTCTTTATTTTATAAACAAGCAGGATCGGAGTTTATGGAGTTTTGATCTCGCCCACGCCTTTTAAGGTTAGGGCCTTACGTTTTACAATTAATTCATGGACAATAGTAAAAAGATTACTAGTAATCCAATAAAGGGAGAGTGCTGCTGGTAAAGCAATGGAGACAAAAGTAATCATTAAGGGCATAACATAACGCATTTGGATATTCATACTCCGGCTTAAATCATCTTTAAAAGAGGGGGCATCATCTAGATTACGGGGAGGAAGAGGGGGTACCGCTAACCTCATTTGTAAAAATTGGCTTAATCCAACCAATAAGGCTAGGGGGAGACTTTTTTGGGTGACATCCAACAAACCTAGGAAGAGGTGTTGGATGGATCCTGAAGCGGGTATAAAAGAGTAAAGGAGATCTGGATTAATTTGGATACTCCCCCTAAAGACATAGAACAGGGATAAGATAATGGGTAATTGGATTATAAGGAGGATAAACGTAATAAGTGGGCTAATACCGTTTTCTCGGTATAAATTCATGATTTGTTTGGTTTGCTCTTCTTTATTATCTTTATGTTTTTCTTTAATCCTATTAAGTTCCACCTCAATAACCTTCATCTTCTTTTGGGTGGTTAGAGATTTGTGATAAAGAGGGTAGAGAAGGAGACGCACAATAATGGTTAATAAAATAATAGCCAAACCTAAATCTTGATGGGGTAGATTAACCGCTAATAAAACCAAGGCATTATATAGTGGTTGGTAAAAAATGGCTTTAAATATAGATAAAAACATAAATTAAGTGATTTAACCCAATAATTGGTCTAAATCTTGTTTAAGGGTAGTTAAGGTGGGGTGGGGAGGGGTTTTAACCTTTAAACCAATCACTAGGGCTTGATCTGATTTTAACACCTCTTTATAACCCCTTAGAAGGCTCCTTAAACGCCGTTTAAGTAAATTACGGTCAGTGGCCTTAAGGACCATTTTTTTACTAATTTGGAAGTAAATTTTAGGGTCTAAAGGGTTAGTTTTTTTAACTATTGATAAATACAAATTGCGGCCAGATAAGCGCTTTAAGACTACTTTAGGCTTATGGTGCCCCTTGGGGGCCAACATATTAGACCGCTAATTTAGCCCGCCCTTTTTGGCGGCGCTTTTTTAAGACCCTCTGGCCATTTTTAGTCCTAGAACGGACCAAAAAGCCGTGAGTTTTAGCGCGTTTACGCTTCTTGGGTTGATAGGTTACAGACATTAAAAATGATTATAGCTTTTATTTAGAAATCTGCAAGTAAGGGGATAAATTGACATCTTAATCCACTAGTTGTTCACAGTGTATAAAGGTTTGATAAGCCTGACCCTAAAGCCTATAATAAGGCCCATGTTCGACACCAAACAATTATGGGATAAGGTTCTCGCGGATGTTGAATTAACTATTTCTAAAGCTAATTTTGGGACTTGGTTTAGAAACACTTTTATTGCTAAGCACGATGATGGGATTATTTTTATTAGTGTTCCTAATACTTTCGTAAGAGATTGGTTAGCTAATAAATACCATAAACTAATCCTTAAATCACTTCGGGAGGCTAACCCGGAGATCAGGGGGGTAGATTATATGATCACTAAAATTGATTCCACTCCTAAACCTCAGATTATTAAAAGCCAATCTTTAGATGTAAATACCCTTGGTTTAAATGATTTTTATATTAATCGTGATAGTAATCTAAACCCTAAATACTCTTTAGATAATTTTATTGTGGGGACTTTTAATGAGGTGGCCTTTGCTGCTTCTCAAGCGGTAATTAAAAATCCCGGTATGACTTATAATCCTTTATTTATTTATGGTCCAACTGGTTTAGGTAAAACCCACTTAATCCAAGGGACAGGTAATGCAGTAAAGAAGAATTTTGAGTCTAAGAAGATTTATTACGTAACTTCAGAGAATTTTGGTTTAGATTTTGTTAGTTCTCTCCATAATAATAAAATTAATCAATTTAAAGAGAAATATCGTAAATATGATGTTTTAATAATGGATGATGTTCAATTTTTCTCCCGCCGGGAAAAATCCCAAGAAGAATTATTTCATCTTTTTAATCATTTTTATGAGAATAATAAACAAATTATCTTCTCCTCTGATAAATCTCCTAAATATATCCCCGATATTGAAGATCGTGTCCGTTCTCGTTTAGAGGGTGGGATGATGGCTGATATTTCTAAACCTGATTATGAGTCACGCTTAGCTATTTTACAGTCTAAAATAAAGGATTTAGAGATTGAGATTAGTAATGAAATTGTTGAATATTTAGCCTCTATTGTTCAAGATAGTATTAGAGAGTTAGAAGGGTCATTAAACTCTATTATTTGCCATGTTCAATTAAAAAAACGGGGGATTAACTTAATTGAAGCTAAAAATCTAGTTAAAAATAATCTTAAACCTCAAAAATCTGTGTCTATAAAAGATGTTTTAAGGATTGTATCGGAGTTTTATAATGTGGAGGAAAAATCTCTTCATGAGAAAACTCGTCGTAAGGAAGTAGTTAAACCAAGACAAGTGGTGATGTATTTACTTAGAGAGGATTTTAACACTTCCTACCCTTACATTGGTCAAAAATTAGGTGGTCGTGATCACACTACAGTTATTCATGCTTATGAGAAAATAAAAAATGATATTAAGGTGGACCAATTATTAAATCAAGATGTGAATAAGATCCGGGAAATACTGTATAACTCTAAATAACTTTGTTGATAAATAAAATATTTAGATTATAAAAACAACTTATCCTATTTAAAAATCATCCTTATCCACAACCTTTAATACAAAAATATGTTTAAAAATAAAACTTTTAATAACTTATCCATATACCCACAATATATTATTCTTATTTCTATTTTCTTTTTATTTAATTAAAACTAATAAATATATATTTTATGAAAGTTGAATGTTTAATTAATAAAGTAAAACCACTTATCACTGCCTCAGAGAAAGTGACAGCTAAAAATCACTCCCTACCAATATTAGGTTTAATTATTTTAGAGGCGAATAATAATAATCTAAAAATTAAAGCCACTAATTTAGAAGTCGGTTTAGAGGCTTATTTACCAGTTAAAGTTATTACTCCTGGTCAATTAGCAGTTAATGCTCAGATTTTTAGTCAATTTCTTAATTTAACTACTAAAGATGATGATAAATTAGAAATGGAGTTGGTGGATAATAATTTAATTTTAAAAACTAACCACTCTACCTCTACTTTAAAAACTTACCCAACTGATGATTTTCCAATTATCCCTAAGATTAATACTGAGGATGAACTAATTATTCCCACCACTGACTTACTAAATGGTTTAAAATCAGTTATTTATGCCTCAGCAACCTCTGATATTAAACCTGAAATTGCGAGTGTTTATATTTATCAACAACAAGATAATTTAATTTTTGTTTCAACAGATTCATTTAGATTAGCTGAAAAAAGTCTTAAATATAGTTCAGAAAATAATTTTCCACCATTAATTATTCCAATTAAAAATATTAGTGAAATCCTAAGGGTAATTGAAGAAGAGAGTGGGGAGGTAAGAATTAAAACTTCTGAAAATCAAATTTCACTCCTAACTAATAATTTCTTTTTAACCTCAAGAGTTATTAATAGTTCCTTCCCTGACTATAAACAAATTATTCCTAAAGAGTTTAAAACAGAGATAGAGGTACAAAAAGATGATTTAATCTCTAGTTTAAAGATGTCTAATATTTTTAGTGATAAATTTAATCAAATAACTATTAAAACTCTAGATTCTAAAGATGGATTTGAGATCTATGCCCATAATCAGGAGGTGGGGGATAATAAAACAAAAGTTAAAGCAGTAATCACTGGTGAGGATATTTTAGTTAATTTTAATGCTCGCTATATTAATGATTCCTTAAGTTATTTTACTGATAATAAGGTTAGACTATGTTTTAATG
>CAZIEN010000029.1:5239-7379 GCA_964538315.1 uncultured Candidatus Saccharibacteria bacterium | reverse complement strand
CACGCGGGAGTTAAAAATGACGAGCAAGGGCCCCGAGCATTTAGTCGATGGACTTAAGAGGAGTTGTCACTCGCCCGAGCGCCTGCAACTTAAAGTGGGGGCCAAAGTAATGTTTACTAAAAATAATCCCGAGGGTAAGTTTGTTAACGGCACGGTGGGTGAGGTGGCCAGTTTTAATAAAACCAGTGGCTACCCGGTAGTTAAAATTAAAGGGGGCAAGAGCGTCGTGGCCGAGCCCGCCGAGTGGGTGGTAGAGAGCGAGGGCAAGATCTTAGCGGCGGTGAGTCAGGTACCCCTGCGCTTGGCTTGGGCTATCACGGTGCATAAAAGTCAGGGCATGTCGCTCTCGGGAGCGGTGGTTGATTTAAGTCAGGCCTTTGAGTATGGTCAGGGCTATGTGGCGCTCTCTAGGGTACGGAGTTTAGACGGCCTCCACCTCCTGGGCTTTAACGAGCGAGCGCTCGAGGTCCATCCACAGGTACTCTCCGAGGATGAGAGTTTGCGCGCTCAATCGGCCAAGGTTAAAGCCGCCTTCCGTAAGTTACCGGCCGACCATCTTAAGCGCTTACACACTAATTTTATTAAAACAATTAAATCTCATGGACGCTAAATTAATTGAGGTGCTAAAAGAGGGTGGGGTGACAGTTATACCAACGGACACTATTTATGGCTTGGTGGGGAGTGCTTTTAATGAGCTGGCGGTGGCTAAAATTTATGCTCTTAAAAAGCGTGATCTTAACAAGCCGTTAATTATTTTAATTAGTGATCTGGCTGATTTAAAGTTATTTGGCGTAGCTTTAACCCTAGTTTTAGAAAAAAAGTTAAATAAATATTGGCCCGGGCCAGTGTCTTTAATTTTACCCACAGCTAATGGTAACTTAGCTTTTAGACTGCCAGCTAAGCCCGAGTTACAAGAGTTAATTAAACACACTGGTCCCTTGGTGGCGCCAAGCGCCAACCTAGAGGGGGAGCCACCGGCCGAGACTATTGAACAGGCCCAAAATTATTTTGGCGACCAAGTGGATTTTTATTTAGATGGGGGGCAGTTACAGGGTAAGGCCTCAACTTTAATTGATTTAACCGGCGAAGAGGAGAAAATTTTACGCCCTTAATTTAATTAAAATAAAAAAGAACGAGAGGGGAGTCTCTCGCTCTTAACTACTTCTCTAATTCGATCAGTTCTTCATCGGTGGCGGTTCGGATTATGGTGGGGGCAAGCTTGGTTTCTTGCTTTGGTCCATAAAAGACTTCGCCAAAGATCTTTTGACCAGCTAATACTGTTGGCAGCCAATCAGGGTCAGCCAGCATTAACTTATGGAGTGGTAAGTTAGCGATAGAGAACCACTTTGGGGTCAACATCTCAACCGTGGACTTAGGGTAACCTTGCCACTCATAAGCAAAAAAGACATGCACTCGGCAAGTAAATTTTTCACCGTCACTGGTGGTGTTATGGAAGTCGACGACCGCCATCTTTATCAACTTAGACGGATCAGTGACTAACCCCGACTCAGCTTTAAGTTCTCGACTGGCGCACTCTCGCACCGTCTCACCTAGTTCCAATCCACCCCCGTAGCCATTCCATGAGCCGGCACCAATCTTCCGGCCTTTGACCGCGAGTAAAACCTCCCCCTCTCTAATGAGGAAGATAAGGGTGCCTTTAAGCATAATCTTCTCAGTGGACATACTTTATCCTCCTTCTAATTTTATCCTACGCTGATTATTTAGTAAGGCAACATTTGACATTTTTACTTATATATTATAAGATATTAATAGATCGCTGGATAACCTGGCGGTGGACGTTGAAATGGACCGACTACGGGCTAGATGAGCTGAGAAGGCCACTAGACCACGAGCGGTACCAAGGAGAAGATGATATGTCAATTCGAATTTATTTCTCACCAGAAATCATCGATGGACTTGAATACTACGAAGTAGCTGGCAGTGATAGATTTTTTTTCGGTAGGTGTCAACTTAAAAAGACAGACGGCGGACTTTATTTCAGCAGCGATCTGGATGATAAGCCCATTTTACCAGAAGGGATCTGGCAGTACGTCCATGCCTACTCGCTACATGTTCAGTGGAGATCGGTAGTAGGGCGAGAAAGTGGTGTTTACTCATATCTTACGGCTGAAGCAAGGGT
>CAZIEN010000029.1:0-5229 GCA_964538315.1 uncultured Candidatus Saccharibacteria bacterium | reverse complement strand
TCTACTTTGGATGGTGGCGGCCGTATGTATTATTCTGTTAAGGCTGCAGGGAAGTCTGCTGATGACTGCCACAAATTGGTGGAGATGATTCGGGAAGGATCCATTCGACCGGTGAGAAGCTTTGAACAACCCCAGATCACTAGGGAGGAGTTTGAGAAGCAGGCGCCGAAGTTTGTTCCCATCCTTCCGCCGGCGGGTGATCCTGGATTTCTCCGACCGAAGGTTGCGTTTTAGTTTCGTCTTTTGTTTCGGATTTGGCGCCGCGGGGTTACCTCGCGGCGCTTTTTTGGTATAATAAATTTATATGAAGCAGTCGCGGTTGGAGAATTTGGCTGATGGCATTTTTGCCATCGTTATGACTTTGCTCGTTTTAGAGCTTAAGTTGCCGGCCTTGGCCGGGGAGACGAGCATTAAAGACTTGCCGCTCGTGATTAAAGAGGCCTTACCCGCGCTCTTGGCTTACATTCTCTCCTTTGCCGTCCTTTTTACTTATTGGCGAGCCCACAATTATATTGTCTCTGGTTTTGCTAAAGGGGTGGACATTTGGCTCACCAATATTAATGCCGTCTTCCTCTTTTTTGTGGGTTTGGTCCCCTTTACTAGTTATTTGCTTGGTCGTTACAGTGAGAGTCAGGCGGCAATTATCATTTATGGCGCTAATATTATGGCCATTGGTCTCTCCCTCTTTTGGATGCGCTCTTATGTCCTCCACGCTCCCACGATTGAGAATGCCAAGCTCACCCACGGTGCTAATCGCCGAGCCAACATCAGGATTTTAACCCCAGTAATTTTAGCCGCCTTAGCGATGATTATCTCCTTCTGGGATACGCGCGTTTCTTTTGTTTTATTTACTACCGCCATCGCTTTTAATATTTTCCCCGCTAGTATGGAGCTCACCAATTGGGTGATGGACAAAATTAGGCCTCGGCACTAGACTAAGAGGCATATGGATAATAAACAACTTTTATGGGGCGGTTTGGGTGTTGTAGCTGTGCTTTTGGTAGCGGGTGTGGTTTATTGGGCCAGTCTTGGGGCTACTCCGGGCGCTAGTGCTCCAACTGGTAACTTAACGATCCCGGTCTCAGCTAGTGATTGGTCACGTGGCGCCATTAACCCTAAAGTTACAATTGTGGAGTACTCTGATTTAGAGTGCCCAGCTTGCGCCACTTATGAGCCAGTAGTAGAGAAGGTGGTAGCCGATAATAAAGACACGGTGCAACTTATTTATCGCCATTTTCCTCTTGCTCAACATCGCTCGGCGGAGCTTAGTGCTCTTTATGCTGAGGCCGCGGGCAAACAAGGCAAGTTTTGGGAGATGCATGACAAACTTTTTGCCACTCAAGCCACTTGGACCATTAACCCCGCTGCTAAAAATGAGTCCCTCTTCCAAAGTTATGCTAAGGAGTTGGGCTTAGACATGACCAAATTAGCAACAGATCTCAAAGACGCTAGTTTAGTGGCTAAAATTAAAGCTAGTTATGACGGCGGCGTAGCCGCCGGTGTAGACTCAACCCCTAGCTTCTTTGTTAACGGCGCTCGGGTTAAAAATCCACGCAGTTTAGAGGAGTTCCAAGCTTTAATCTCTTCTTCTACACCTGTTAGCACGACCAATTAAATTATGAATTATCACACTGTTGCTAAAATTGCCTTAAGTCTAGGCTTTGTTGGCTTGTTAGACGCTACTTATTTGGCCGTTAAGCATTATACGGGCGGCTCGGTGCCGTGCAGTTTAACCGGCGGTTGTGACACGGTGTTAAATAGTCAGTTTGCCGTCTTTGGCGGCGTGCCACTAGCAGCTTGGGGCGTTGCTTACTACTTAATGATCATTGTTTTGGCTTTATTTTTCCTCCAAACGCGTTCACGCGGTGCTCTAGGCTTAATTTTTGGCTTAGCCACCGCTGGCGTCTTCTCTTATGCGATTTTAATTTACGTTCAAGCTTACATTTTGGAGGCTTGGTGTGCTTATTGCTTGGTCTCGGCCGCCCTGACCACTATCATCTTTGTATCTTTGCTATTTTCTCGACCAAGTACCAGCTAATGTAGCTTGCAGACTAAGGCTAGTTTAAAATCGCTGGTTTACGCCGGCGGTTTTTTATTTTCTAACCCTCTTTTTAGAGGTTATCCCCAAGTTGTTCACCCTAGTTTTGGAGTAAAATGTACTAACTTACAAATTATTATTTAATTAAATTTATTATTTTATGGCTACTACTCGTCGTCGCTCTGCTTCTGCACCCTTAACCCTTAAAACGGTTCGTAAACGCGACGGCGCGGTGGTTCCTTTCGATCAAAGCAAGATCACGCAAGCGGTGTGGAAGGCGATGAAGGCGAGCAATGAGGGCGGTGAGAAGGAGGCCAATAAAGTGGCCGCCGCCGTGGCCAAAAAGGCCGTTACAGGGCTTAAAACTGCTCCTAAAGATCATGTGGCCACAGTAGAGGAGGTCCAAGATTTGGTGGAGCAAGAGCTTATCTTCCAACAGTTTGGTGCCACTGCCAAATCTTACATCCTTTATCGTCAGCGACGGGCCGAGGCTCGTCAGTCGCGTGGCGAGGTACCCGAGAAGGTTAAGGATTTAACGGCCGAGAGTCGTAAATACTTCCGCAATTCTTTTGCTGAGTTTGTTTACTTCCGCTCGTACTCTCGTTGGATCCCCGAGGAGGGTCGTCGGGAGACTTGGGTAGAAACTGTTGATCGTTATATGAGTTTTATGCGCGAGAACTTGGGCTCTAAGTTAAAAGAGGCTGAATATAATGAATTGCGCGAGGCGATTTTAAAACAAGAGGTTATGCCCTCCATGCGTTTAATGTGGGGGGCCGGTAAGGCGGCGCGCGCTTCTAACGCGGTGGGTTATAACTGTTCATTTATTGCTCCCACTAAGCCGCGTGACTTGGGTGAGATTATGTATTTATCAATGAATGGTTGTGGTGTTGGCTACTCGGTAGAGACCATTACGGCTCAACAGTTCTCGATTATTAAGCGTCAAACCAATAAAAAGTTGCCTACCCATGTGGTATCTGACTCTAAAGAGGGTTGGGCCAACGCTTTTGTTAAAGCGATGGAGACTTGGATGGATGGCAATGATATTGATTTTGATTATTCCTTAGTTAGGCCGCTCGGTGCTCGTTTAATGACGATGGGTGGTCGGGCCTCGGGCCCTGGGCCCTTGATGCAGTTGATGAGCTTTGCTCGGTCAAAAGTTTTGGCGCGTCAAGGTCGGCGTTTAACTAACTTAGATCTCCACGACATTATTTGTAAAATTGGTGAGGTGGTGGTGGCCGGCGGAGTGCGTCGGACGGCGCTTATCTCCCTCTCTGATTTAGATGATGAGTATATCCGTCATGCCAAGGATGGCCAGTTTTATTTAACCGAGCCGCAACGCTCGATGGCCAATAACTCGGCGGTGTATGTGGAGAAGCCCTCAGCGACTCAATTTATGGAGGAGTGGTTATCGCTCGCCAAGTCGGGTTCGGGGGAGCGAGGTATTTTTAATCGTGGCTCTTTAACCAAACAAATGCCCCCTCGACGTATTAAGCAGTGGGAGCAATCTGGTTATATTGAGGGTGACATTGTAGTGGGTGTGCCGGGGACTAATCCGTGTGGGGAGATTGTGCTTAAGTCTAAACAGTTTTGTAACTTAACCGAGATTGTGGCCCGGGCTGGTGATACTAAAGACAAGTTACTTAATAAGGCGCGTCTGGCCTCAATGTTGGGCACTTATCAATCTACCCTCACTAACTTTAAATATCTTTCCGACGAGTGGAAGAAGAATTGTGAGGATGAGCGCTTACTCGGAGTCTCGATTACCGGCCAATGGGATTCCGACAAAGTCCGTGAGGAGGAGGTCATGCGCTCAATGCGTGATGAGGCAATTAAAATAAATAAAGAGTATGCTAAACGCTTTGGCATTAATCAGTCGACCTCGGTCACTTGTGTTAAACCCTCCGGCACCGTCTCACAAACAGTAGACGCCGCCTCGGGGATGCATCCGCGTCACTCCAAGTATTACATCCGTCGCGTCCGGATCTCCGCCACTGACCCCCTCTTTAACTTAATGAAGGATCAAGGCATCCCATACCATCCCGAGGTTGGTCAAACCGCCGAGAACGCTCATACCTTTGTGCTCGAGTTCCCAATTAAAGCCCCAGCTGGCTCGACTTTTAAGGATGATCTTACGGCCATTGATCAGCTTGAATATTGGAAGCGAGTTAAAGAGAACTTTACTGAACATAATCCCTCGGTCACCATCTCAGTGGGGGATGAGGAGTGGATTGAGGCCGGTAATTGGGTCTATAAAAATTGGGATATTGTGGGTGGGCTCTCCTTCCTCCCGCGCGAGAAGCATATTTATAAACTTGCCCCTTACGAGACAATTGATGAGAAGACTTATCATGAGTTGTCTAAAACGATGAAGGATATCGATTTCTCTAAGATTGTGACTTACGAGTTTGACGACGAGACTCAAGGATCCAAAGAGTATGCTTGTGTGGGTGGAGTCTGTGAGGTAGATGTCTCCAATGATGCGCTCCAACTAGCCGATACCCCCAGCCGGAGCAAAACCAAAACCAAAAAGTCTAAATAAAAATAATATGAAGAACGGTCTGCGCCAACTATTAACCCTCGCCCTCGCGCTTACCCTTCTCGCCCCCCTCACTTCTAGTTCTCAAACCACTAACTGTACGGTTACTAAAGACCTTTTTACTCAAGGTCTCCCTTCCTTAGTTATTGATTCACCGGCAGGATGTCCTATCCCTAAAGATGATGGTAGTAATATTGTTTTAACTAAATCTGGTTCTTATTTGTGTACCAGTGACAATAAAACTTACACCGATATTAGCACTATTATTAGTCATAATGGGGTAGGATTTTATGCTTTATGTAGTGGGGCCGGGCTAATAACTAAAAGTACCTTTAAAGTTATCATTACGTTTGGGGGAAGTTCAGGTGGTGGCTCTACTCAACCTCAATCGGGTTATTATTGTAATAAAGTTGATCCCGTTAAACCTTATTGCGCCACATGGACCTCTACTAGTCAGGGACAAAGCATTCCTTATATGCAGTGTATGACAAGCTGCCAACCTTCTCGTAATTGGGTGGATATAATGGTTACACCAATAGTTAAAACTTATAAAACGGGTCAGATTATAACTTTTTCTGCTAAATCCAATATTGCTTTAAGTAAATTAAACTGGTCTTTTGGTGATGGTATAGAACGTCTCAATGAACCAGTGAGA
>CAZIEN010000028.1:1444-7809 GCA_964538315.1 uncultured Candidatus Saccharibacteria bacterium | reverse complement strand
TGAGTTTTTAGTTTTGGTGGCTCGACGCAGAGGTCACACCCGTTCTCATTCCGAACACGGCCGTTAAGCTCTGTAGTGGCGATGGTACTCGCAAGGGGAGAGTAGCTAGCCGCCAGAACTAAGCACTTAATCTCTAATTTGGTATACTAGATCCAATGTCCCGTTGGAGTCGTAATCGTCAATTTACTTATTTGGGCGCACTGGCCTTATTGGTTATTTTGCTAGTGGGCTATTTAATTTACACTTATAAACCCGTGGCCACTTGTAGTGACGGTCGCCAAAATGGCGTGGAGACCGGTGTCGATTGTGGTGGTAATTGTGCCAAAATTTGTGTTAATCAAGCCACCTCAATTAAGGTGTTGTGGGTGCGCGTTTTGCCAGTTAGTCGCGGTGTGTACACCGCGGCGGCTCTAGTAGAGAACCCTAATGTGGGCGCCGGAATTAAAAAATTAGCTTACACCTTCCGCTTAGTTGATAATAAAAATATTTTAGTTAATGTTCGCTCGGGCGAGACCTTTGTTAACCCGGGGGAAAAGTTTTTAATCTTTGAAGGGGGGATTAATGTGGGCGAGGGTAAACCAGTTCAAGCCTTCCTCGAGCTGGGTCGAGTAGAGTGGCAAAAAACCTCTAAGCGCCCACCGCTCTTAACGGTGGATAATAAATCATTTTTAAATGGTGAGCCCGCTCGCTTAACAGCCAACATTACCAACCGCTCTATTACCGATTTAAAATTAATCTCGGTACCGGCCCTGCTCGCCGATGAGAGTGGTAATGCCATTGCCGCTGGCTTTACTTATCTCGAGCGTTTGTCACGCGATGGCTCACTCGCCATTTTTTACTCCTGGCCCACTTCTCTCGCTACTATCCCCAGTTTTATCGATCTTTACCCCCGGGTGAGCGTATTTGATCTGCCTTAAATTATGCTTAGAGGTTTTACTGCTCAAATTGATTGGCTATTAATCGGTGCCGCCTCACTTTTGGTCTTAGGCGGGGTTTTAACCATGAGCTCGTTTACGGGTCATAATTATTTTGCCGATCGGCAGATGGCTTGGTTTTGTATTAGCTTGGCCGTGTGCGTGGGGGCGAGTATGTTTGACTGGCGATTTTTGCGCCGATCCAATGCCGTGACCGGGATCTTCTTAGCCTTAACTTTGGTTTTAGGTGGACTCCTTATTTTTGGTCAGATCTCACGCGGGGTGCAAAGTTGGCTCTCTTTTGGTGGCTTCTCCTTCCAACCAGCTGACTTTATGAAGTTGGCGCTGGTCCTTATTTTGGCTAAGTACTTCTCGCGGCGGCATGTAGAGATTGCTCACATCCGCCACATTATTATCTCTGGTTTATACGCTTTTTTACCTTTTGTGCTTATTTTATTCCAGCCAGATTTTGGCTCGGCCATCATTATTTTTATTATTTGGCTTGGCTTGGTCATGTTGGCTGGTGTGTCTAAAAAGCACCTCCTGTTGGTGGGAGCCACAGGGGCGGTGGCCTTTTTCCTCGCTTGGACTTTTGTGTTTGCTCCATATCAAAAGGCGCGGATCGTAACCTTCCTGCACCCTCTAGCCGATATTCGCGGTGCTGGTTATAACGCCTTCCAATCCACTATTGCTGTGGGCTCGGGCAAGTTGGTCGGCAAGGGGATTGGTTATGGTACGCAATCACGCTTAGAGTTTTTACCCGAGTATGAGACCGACTTTATTTTTGCCGCTTTTGCCGAGGAGTGGGGCTTTGTTGGAGTACTAATTGTGTTTGGTTTGTTTGGCTTTATTATTTGGCGGTTGGTGCAGAGTGCAATTCTTTCGGCTGGTAACTTTGAGTCACTTTTTGCTATGGGGGTGGCCCTTATTTTAGGCTCGCACTTTTTTATCCACGTGGGGATGAATATTGGTGTTTTACCGGTTACCGGTTTACCACTGCCATTTATGAGTTATGGTGGCTCGCACCTTTTGGCCGAGTTTTTGGGCCTAGGGATGGTAATGGGCATGCGCCGTTACGCTCTCTCTTATCATCGCGACGATGTCCACAACGAGTTCATCGGCCCACAGTAAAAACTATTTTTGATACAAGGCGAAGGTTTGGTCGAGCATACTTTTTTGAGTAAACTCGGTGGTAATTTTATTTTTTAAATTTTGGCCGTATTTTTTGGCCAAGTCTTTATGAGTTAAAAGTTTTTCGATCGCTAAACTTAAATCTTTATAATTGCCAGCTGTCACTAGTAAGCCCGATTTTTCATCATCAATAATCTCCGGGATACCACCCACGCGCGAGGCAATCACCGGCAAGCCAGCGGCGCCGGCCTCTAGTACGGCGTAGGGCAGAGCCTCCGTCCGCGACGGGAGGATAAATAAATCCAAGGCTGGTAAGTAGGTGGCCGCCATCTCTACTTTGCCTAAGAGTTGAACATTGTTAGTTAAATTTAATTTGGCAATTAAGTGAGCTAAATTATCGCGCTCCTCGCCCTCACCCATAATGATTAAACTTAAACCGCCCACGCGGGCGAGAACTTGTTTAAAAGCTAAGAGTAAAATGTCTAAGCCTTTATTTTTATGTAACTCGGCAATAGTGCCAAGCCAAATAGTGTCGGCATCTTCTGGTGAGAGTTTAAACCGGGCTTCTTTTTTATCTAAAAATTGCGGTATGTCTAAGCCGTTATAAATGGTGGTAATCTTGTTTTTTACCCCCGGGAATTTTAATAATTGTTTGGCGGTTTGTTTAGAGACGGCAATAGTCTGATGAGTTAATAAAATAGTGACCCAATGACTAAGGCCAATTAGCCACTGACTTAAGAAAAAGCGCTCCTCGTTAAAAGCCCAGCCATGGCCGGTAAAAATAATCTTAGGTACCCCAGCCAAGCGGCCGGCTAGCGCGCCCAGGCCACCAATTTTAGAGCTGTTTAAGTGGATAATATCGGGTCGCTCCCTCTTAAATAATTTAATTAACTGCCAGAGATTATTAAACTCACCCAAAAATTGGATATCGCGCTTTACACTGGGCAGGGGTATGGTCCTAATGTCCGCCTCGTGGAGGTGGGTTAAAAGTTCACCCTCACCACTGGGTTTACCTGCGGCGACGGTAACCTCAAAGCCAATGCCTTTGGCCGCAGTGGCCAAATCATAAACATATTTACCCGCTCCGCCCCAATTACTCTTGGTAATAAGGTATAAAATTTTGGTTGGCTTAGTCACGCTGGTTACTATAGCATAAATTTATAATTTGTGGTATTATAGCGAGCGATGAAAATTAATGGCCAAAAAACGGCTTTTATCCTCTTTTTAGGGGACATTTTCTTTTTAGTGGTCTCATTATGGCTCACGCTTTTTATCCGTTATGTGGAGTTGCCCACGCGGGAGCTCTTCCTCCAACACTTGGCGCCCTTCTCCCTTATTTTTGCCGTCTGGCTGATTGTTTTCTTTATCTCTGATTTATATCGTAAGCCTACCGCCCTCTTCCGTCGGCAGTTACCAAGTTTAATTTTACGGGCTCAGGTTATTAATACCTTGGTGGCTATCGTCTTCTTTTACTATGTGCCAGTGTTTGGTATTACCCCGCGCACCAACCTGTTTATTTATTTAATCGTCTCGTTTATCTTAATTGTGACTTGGCGGACTTTTATCCGTTATTATGGCGGTACTGGTCGGCGTTTAAATATTGTTTTTGCCTGTGAGGGGAGTGAGGTGGAGGAGTTAAAACAAGAGATTAAGGCTAACACTCGTTATGGCTTGGTGGTGTGTAATTATAGTGAGTTAAAAAACTTGTCTCAAAACAACTCTTTAATTATTGTCTTTAATCCCTATCAGGTTAAAAATCCAGCCAATGATATCTCCCTCTACAACTTACTAGTTAACGGTGTTACCTTTATTAATGTCCACGATTTATACGAGGAGATTTTTGATCGCATTCCCGTGTCCATTTTAGATGAGCAATGGTTGCTGGATAATATCTCCTCTAAATCAAATTACTTATATGATGCCGGTAAGCGCCTACTCGATTTAGTAGTGGCTGTGCCGGCGTTGATTATCTCCCTGATTTTTTACCCGTTTATTATTTTAGCCATTAAGTTAAATGACGGCGGGCCAATTTTTTATCGTGATGCCCGGGTTGGCCGCGGCGGTAAAATCTTTTTTGTCCTTAAGTTCCGGAGTATGTCGATGGAGGCTGACTTAAGTGCTCGCCAAGTGACCTCAGTGGGTAAAGTCTTGCGCAAAACTCGCCTCGATGAGCTACCCCAACTTTTAAACGTTGTTAATGGTGAACTCTCGTTAATTGGACCTCGACCCGAGAAGCCAGACTATGTAACCATGTATCGAGAGGCTATCCCGTATTATGATATTCGTCATCTCATTACCCCCGGCCTCTCCGGTTGGGCTCAAATTTATCATGATAATCATCCGCACTTTGGTCCGGCCGAGGGGGCAACGCGGGAGAAGTTGTCTTACGATTTATTTTATTTAAAGCACCGCGGCCTAATCTTAGACTTGGTGATTAGCTTAAAAACCATTCGGATTTTATTGGGTAGCAAGGGCATTTAATTATTTATATTTATGATTATTGACGGCCGAGCTTTGGCTAATAAATTGAAGGGGGATCTGGCCGCCAAGTTTAAACCGCTTTTGCCGGTTAGATTGGAAGTTGTTTTGGTGGGAGAGGATCCAGCGTCTTTAAAGTTTGTCGAGATTAAAGAGCGCTTTGCCACCGCTTTAGGCGTTGCCGTTAGACGACATGAGTTCCCGGCCGAGGTGATGGCTGAAGATTTAGTTGAGTTATTAACCCGCTTAGCTACTGATCCTAAAAGTCAGGGGATTATTATCCAATTACCCTTACCCGCTCATTTAAACGCGGATGAGTTAATTAGCTTAATCCCAGCCGATAAAGATGTGGATGCTTTAACTACCGAGGCTAGGGTGCTGCCGCCGGTGGCCGGCGCGGTGGCCGAGATTTTACAAAGCGAGCAAGTTAAACTCACTGGGATTAAAGCGGTGGTTATTGGTAAGGGGCGCTTGGTGGGGGCGCCAGTGGCGGTGTGGTTAACAGGGGAGGGAGCCGAGGTAACTGTGGCTGACTCTAAAACTGAGCACTTGCCAGAGTTATTAAAAACCGCCGACCTAATTGTGAGTGGGGTAGGTAAACCGCACTTTATTAAATCCGAGATGCTTAAAGAGGGGGTAGTGTTAATTGATGCTGGTACCAGTGAGGCGGCAGGGGAGTTGGCCGGCGATGCTGACCCGGCTTGCGCCGCTATGTGCCACTTATTTACTCCGGTGCCAGGTGGTGTGGGCCCAATTACTGTGGCCAAATTATTTGAGAACCTCCTCTATTTAATCAGTTGATTTTTAATAATATATGGCTATAATGGCCGGGTATGTTAAAGACTCGTCTTTCAGCCCTTATACTCCTCATCTTAGGCGCGGCGCTCGCCGGCTTTGTTTATTACTCTGAGGTTAACCCTACGGGGTCTTGGAGTCGGCCCTTTAAACTTGGTCTTGATCTCTCGGGTGGCAGTCACTTGGTTTATGAGGCCGATACGGCCGCTCTTAACCCAGCTGATATTAGCTCGGCCATGGACTCGCTACGCGAGGTCATTGATCGGCGAGTCAACGCCTTTGGCGTGGGTGAGCCGGTAATCCAAGTTGAGCAAAGTGGTTTAGGCGAGAGTGCTAAGCACCGCTTAATTGTGGAGTTACCAGGCGTGACCGATTTAAAACAGGCGCTCTCGATGATTGCTAAAACGCCGGTGCTCGAGTTCCAAACTTTAGATGAATCTACGGCGGGCACCAAGGATGTTAAATTTTTAAGCTCGCCGGTAACGGGCCGTTATTTAAAAAAGGCCACCGTCCAATTTAGCCAAAACTCTCTTGGTCCAACTATTAGTTTAGAATTTAATGATGAGGGAGCTAAACTCTTTGCCGAGTTAACGCGCAACAATGTGGGTAAGCCAGTGGCGATTGTGTTAGATGGTGTGATTCTCTCGGCGCCCGTGGTGCGCGAGGAAATTAGAGATGGTAAGGCCGAGGTTAGTGGTCAGTTTACCGTCGAGCAAGCCAAAACTTTGGCCCGTGATTTAAATCTCGGTGCCTTACCAGTACCAATTAAATTAATTTCTAGCCAGACCATTGGGGCAACTTTAGGCGCTGATGTTTTAAATAAAGGTATTTACGCTGGCCTCTTGGGCTTTGCCATCATCGCGCTCTTTATGATTGCTTGGTATCGCTTGCCTGGTTTAGTAGCGGTAGTCTCTTTAATTATTTATGTGGCCCTCATGCTCACGTTGTTTAAATTAATCCCGGTCACTTTAACCGCCGCCGGTATTGCTGGCTTTATCCTCTCCATTGGTATTGCCGTGGACGCCAACGTGCTTATCTTTGAGCGCT
>CAZIEN010000028.1:0-1434 GCA_964538315.1 uncultured Candidatus Saccharibacteria bacterium | reverse complement strand
GTGATAAAAAAATGAGTGACGCTATGAGCGATGGCTTCTCTCGGGCATGGCTTTCCATCCGCGACTCTAACCTCTCGTCCTTAATCTCCGCTATTGTCCTCTTTTGGTTTGGGACCTCACTTATTAAAGGCTTCGCCCTCACTATGGCCTTGGGTATTATAATCAGTATGTTTACCGCCATTATTATTACCCGCACCTTCCTCCTCGCTTTAGGGGTTAAACATAAAACACCTTTAACAACCTTTTTATTCGGCTCTGGAGTAACTAAATAATTTTATGTTTGTTATTAAATATCGCAAAATCTTTTACACCATCTCGGGCTTACTCGTTTTAGCCTCCCTCTTCTCCATCTTCTACTTTGGGCTTAATTTAGGTATTGATTTTAAGGGTGGCTCGATTGTGGAGATTAATTACACCACTACTCGCCCCGATATTAACAAAGTCCGCGAGGCCGTGACGGCTCTTAATTTGGGCCCCGTGGCTGTGCAGTCAACTGGCGAGACGGGGATCATCTTCCGCCTCCGCGAGGTCTCTGATACTGAGAAGGGGACTCTCCTTAGTGCCGCCTCTTTAGCTAGCACCTCACCTTTAACTGAGGTTAAGTCGAGTATTATTGGTCCAGCCCTTGGCCGCGAGTTGGCTCAAAAAGGTTTAATTGCTATTGTTATTGTTTCGCTCCTTATTATTTTATTTATCGCCTTGGCCTTCCGTCATGTATCTAAACCAGTGGCCTCGTGGAAATATGGTTTAATTGCTATTGCTACTCTGATCCATGATATTACTATCCCCACTGGCGTCTTTGCTTACTTGGGCGCTACGCGCGGCACCGAGATTGATGCTTTATTTATTACCGCCATCCTTACTATCTTAGGTCTCTCGGTTAACGACACTATCGTCGTGTTTGATCGTATCCGTGAGAACTTGCGCTTGCGCATTGCCCCTTACTTTGAGGACACGGTGGGCACCTCACTCTCCCAAACCTTTACTCGTTCCATCAACACTTCCTTAACAGTGATTTTAGTCTTGCTCTGCCTCTACTTCTTTGGCGGTCCGACAACTAAAGACTTTGCCCTCGTGCTTGTTATCGGTATGATTGTGGGTACTTACTCCTCCATTTTTATCGCCTCACCGCTGCTCGTCACCTGGCAAAAGTGGTCTGAAAAACGCTCTAAATAAAGGTTGCTTGACTCCTATTTGGGGGCGTGTATAATGGCATCTGCGCCTGGGATAGGCGCGTTTTTAGGCCCTTTAAGGGGTCGGGGAACATTGACAATCGATCCACATAAAAAGCAAGTTTTCAAAAGTCCGCTCTTCCGGAGCGGCAAAGTTAGTGTTTTTTCTTTTGCCCTGTTTCTAAATTCTTATATGAGAGTTTGATCTTGGCTCAGGATGAACGCTGGCGGCGTGGATAAGGCATGCAAGTCGAGTGGGTTT
>CAZIEN010000027.1:7274-7925 GCA_964538315.1 uncultured Candidatus Saccharibacteria bacterium | reverse complement strand
CAATATCTTATTACGCTTGAAAAAATCCACAAGTTTATCTTGATCTGATTTACTCATTTCGTCTAAAAACATTCTGCGAGAATCACGCAAACCACTCTTTGTAGGAGTAATTTCACCAGTAAAAAGTTTAAGTATTTTTGATACGTCCGTGGGAATATTCCAAAGCTCGACATACCTATCAACCCATCTTTTATCTATTTGGTTAAATCCTTGCGGATTGCTCACGAGTTTTACTTGCAAGTTTTGCAAATCTTCTTGGGATTTCAATTTAATTAAAACTGTTATTCTGACTTGAATATCAGCTTTGTATTGACCTCTGACTTTTAATGCTTTTACAAACTCAATGTCGTCAATTTTGTAGTTCATTTTCGCCAACCATTCTTGAGCGACTTTGTCTGTTTCCCAATTATTAAAACGATTAATGACGTCTTGCTCGTTTGTAAATCCACCTTTGGCGGTTTTTGAGCCAAGAGCTATCATTTTTTTTGAATTTTTCTTTTTATTTTTCATATGGTTCTAATGTTTTAAACAACTCTCTCGCGATGGCTTCAATAGTATTGACGGTCATAGCATTGCCTGTTTGTTTTAATAAATGTATTTCATCAATAACTCCATCAACCTTTTTTGAAAGTTCTTTCGGGAACCCCTGAA
>CAZIEN010000027.1:0-7264 GCA_964538315.1 uncultured Candidatus Saccharibacteria bacterium | reverse complement strand
CAGCAGCGACTCATAGCCTGACAATTTTCTAAATTTTCCGTCCCTAACATACAGAATTCCATGTCTGCCGGTCCGCAGTGTCGGCACTTTATTACGATAAATTCTTAAATCGGATTGTCTTGTGTCTATGACTAAATAATCTTGTTCAAGGATTTCTTTTATATCATATTGCCCTTTGTTGTATTTATTACCCAAATACTTCAAAAAAGTCTCGTATGCTAGCTTTTTTTCATCAAATTCAAGCTCTTTCGTGTCAATGAGATAGTCTTTAACATCCGCTTCTGGTTGGCTTTCCGGAAAATAAAATTGAAAATCATCTGGCACTAAATCTTTTCTTATTCCCACAAAATAGATTCTTTCTCTCATCTGAGGGTTTCCGTAGTCAATACTGTTTAAAACTCTATGGAAGACCCTGTAACCGGCTTTATCTAATTCGCCTAAAATAACTTTCAGAGAATTTCCACTATCGTGGTTCGTTAAACCCTTGACGTTTTCTAAAATAAAATATTTTAGATTCTTGGCCAACATTATTTTAATTAGTCCATATATAATCTGTCCGCGCTCATCTTCCATTCCTTTTCTTTGCCCTATAACCGAAAAAGTCTGACAAGGAAAACCAGCGATCATCATCTCAAAATCCGGTAATTTACTTGTGTCAATTTTCATCAAGTCACCATAATTTATTTCATCTTCACCAAAAAATTTTCTATAGGTTTTTTCAGCTTGTCTATCTATTTCAGAAAAACCAACGCAGGTCAGCCCGTTTCTTTCAAGACCAATGCGACCAGCCCCGATTCCAGCACAATAATCCATGAATTTAATATTCTTTTTAGCCATTTGGCGGAGAGTGAGGGATTCGAACCCTCGAGGGGCTTTAAGACCCCTACCTCGTTAGCAGTGAGGCGCTTTCGACCACTCAGCCAACTCTCCATTATTTTATTTATCCATTCAGCCTCAGCCCTAGGCTGATCGGCCTTGGGCCGAAACTCTCCTTTGTGGGCTTAATTTACCATGATTTTTGGGGTATTACAAACTGTCTCCACCATCTTGATTTGGTAACAAAAGTGTAATATAAGCGTTGCTGTAACGGTTATATATATAGAGGCATGGTAGGATGACGACAGGATTATAAGACTTAAATAATTAGCTAAATTTATGAACAACAAGGTCATTATTATTGCAGTTATTGCTTTGATCATTATTATTGGCAGCGCGTTTTATTTTAATAAAACCGAGACTCAAGCCGACAAGATTACGGTGGCCTCTTACTCTAATGGCGAGAGCACGGTGGAGGTAGCCTTTAACCAAGCCAAGGATACCGTGACCTTTACTCAAAATGCCGGTGGCGCTATTACTCTGCCCCGGGCGATCTCGGCCTCGGGTGCCAGATATGCCAACAACGATGAGAGCATCGTCTTTTGGGAGCATCAGGGTGAGGCCACGATTAGTGTAAATGGGGTGGAGACTTTTAAAGGTCAGATAATTACTGATACGCCAGCCGGTTTGCCCATTTTGGGCACCTGGAGCTGGCAGAAGACGGTGATGCCTAATGGCACCGTGGTTACACCTAAAAAGACGGATGTCTTTAGCCTTACCTTTGCCAGTGACGGCCAAGTAAGTGGTACCACCGACTGCAACAGCTTTAGTGGCAGTTATAGTCAGCCCACCACTGGGGCTATTACCTTTGGTCCACTGGCTAGTACCAAGATGTTTTGTGAGGGCTCACAAGAGACCGACTTTATTACCCCCTTCCCACAAGTGCGGACGTATGTGATTGCTGACAGCAGCTTAACTCTTAAGCTTAAGGGCGGCGGCACAATAACATTTAAGAAGAAGTAAAATTAGTGAGGGCAAAAAGCCGCCCCCGGGGCGGCTTTTTGTTTATAAGGATGTTAAAATGGCAATAATTATGCACAGCCTACCGGCGGACTTTAAGCGGGCCATCAACGCCGATAGAAAGGTGGCGGCCTTGTGGGCGAGTATTACACCACTGGCGCGCAATGAGTGGATTTGTTGGGTCACCTCGGGTAAGAAGGTAGAGACGCGAGGTATTAGGATCGCCAAGGGTCTGTCTAAAATGCGCTCGGGTATGCGCCGGCCCTGTTGCTGGGCCGGTTGTCCTCATCGGTAAAATAAGCTTTAATTTAGAGATATTAGTTTAAAAGTTAAATAATCAATTTTATGGGTAATAAATTGAATTGGTTCCTGTTTATATTACTTTTTGCTCCGGCACCATTTTTTGCCTGTTTTGACGGCTGTGCTAGCAAATCTATTATGCTACCACTCATTTTCTCCTGGGTACCAATCTTCACCTTTTTTTCTATAATCATGCCCGGACGAGTACTCTGGCATATAATTTTTGGCACAGTATTTGGAGTAATTTTTGTATCAATTTCAAAATATTTAGAAAAGCGCGGTTGGGATAAAATTAATAGGAGATTAGTGATGTTTTTGCTTTTTTGGGTTTATTGGATAATCATCTATCACCTTTGGTCTCTCATCCCTAGAGATGTAAGCCAATTTTTACTAATGCAGCAAGCTTAAATCTTAAAGCAAATAACTATTTGACAAGTATATATTAATATGATACCATTGTATTAGTTCTTCACATACAACATAGGAGGAGATAATCCATGGTAGTCGAGAAGGTTGACCGCAAAGCACCCAAGATTATGGCCGCCCTCGCGGTGGCCATAATCTACAAAAAGCAAGGCACTGTCCGAGCCAGGCGAGCAGTAGTGGGAGAAAAAGTTACCACTACCCTGTCAGACAGCCGCGAGGAGACAACCAACACGGCAAGAGATGGAGATTATTTGGTACAAAACCCGACCGGAGAGCGATACCTTGTTGATTTTGATACATTCTTCAAACGGTATCAGATGACCACCGAGAGAGGAGTGTACGAGGCACGTGGATATTGCCGCGCGATCAAGAACCCCTTTGGTCACCCGATTGAGATCATGGCTAGCTGGGGTACCACCCAAACTGGCGATGAAAATTGCTTTATTGCCGATACTTGCGACCAACACGGGTCCGAGATGGGCGGTGAGCCTTATTTGATCGACAGCCTCGCCTTCCACAAGACCTACCAGTGACTCCCCAAGTCCGCCCAAGAGCATGCCCCCGTGGTGTGCTCTTTATTTTTGATATAATTTTTTAATGAAATATAAGTTTACGGCGGAGGTGTGGGTTTATCCGGGTGAGACGGCCAATTGGCACATGGTTTACTTACCGACAGAGCTCTCGGCTAAGTTAGATAAAAAGTATAAGAGTAAGCGCCGCGGCTGGAGCTCATACCCGGTGCAGGTTAAGGTGGGCAAGACTAGTTGGACCACCTCGATTTTTTATGATAAAAAGGCGCGCACCTACTTACTCCCCCTCAAAACCAGTGTGCGTAAGAAGGAGGGCCTTTACCCGGCAGATAAAGTAAGCTTTAATTTAGAGATATTAGTTTAAAAGTTAAATAATCAATTTTATGGGAACAATCATTTTGGTAGCTGTTTTGGGAGCGATTATTAGCGCCATTACCGGCACCCTGTGGTACTCGGGCAGCACCCCGATGGGCCGCTGGCACATGCAGTACCTCGGCTTTGATAAGCTCACTAATGAGGAGAAGGCCAAGTTAATGGCCGAGGCTAAACCAAGGATGTGGAAGAATTACTCGGCCCAACTCTTCCTCTCCTTCCTCACCTCGCTCTTTATTGCCTTTACTACTAGTTATACAGTGCAAAATGGCGGTGTGGCCACGGCCGTTTATTATTATGTGATTATGGCTTGGGGTGCCTTTACGATGCCGTTGATTGCTCAGGGTTTAATCTGGGGTAAGGGCGAGGGCAGCTTGGCGTGGAAGCGCTTTTTATCTGACAGCTTATACAATCTTATTACCTTCCTTATTATTGCTTTTGCGGCAGTGATGATTATTTAACTCTAAATTATGTCTAAAATTGTCCCCCACTTGTGGTTTGATACCCAAGCTAAGGCTGCCGCCGAGTTCTATGTTTCTGTCTTCCCCAATTCACAAGTAAACAGTGTGAATGTTATTAAAAATACGCCCTCCGGCGATTGCGACATTGTTAACTTTACCCTCGCGGGCCAAAAGTTTATGAGCATTAGTGCCGGGCCGTTGTTTAAGTTTACGCCGGCCAACTCCTTTACCGCCACTTGTGCTACGGCGGAGGAAGCGGCGGAATTGTATAAAAAACTTTCAGCTGGTGGTAAGGAGCTAATGCCCTTCCAAGAGTATCCATGGAGTAAGGGTTACGGCTGGTGCAATGATCAGCATGGTCTCTCGTGGCAAGTTAATACCGGGGGCGAGGGTGGTAAAATAATCCCCTCTCTCATGTTTACCGGCGAGCAATTTGGCAAGGTGGAGGAGGCTCTTAACTTTTATACCGCTGTCTTTAAAAACAGCGAGATTAAAGCAGTGGCTAAGTATGAGGCCGGTGAGGGCGATGTGGAGGGCAAGGTTAAATACTCGCTCTCTAACTTAGAGGGCCAGCCGTTTATTATGATGGAGAGTAGCGCCGAGCACGGCTTTACCTTTAGCGAGGCAGTGTCGTTTATTATTAACTGTGCCGATCAAGCCGAGGTAGATTATTATTGGGACAAGCTCTCGGCCGTGCCAGAGTCTGAGCAATGCGGCTGGCTTAAGGATAAATACGGCCTCTCCTGGCAGGTAGTGCCTAAGCAACTAGGCGAGTTAATGAGCAAGGGCACACCCGAGCAAGCCGCCAAGGTGACTCAAGCCTTTTTAAAGATGAAGAAGTTTGACATCGCCGGCCTCGAGCAAGCTTTTAACGGTTAGTAATATTATAGCGGTCTTAGCGGCAGTAAGAGAGTAACAATTAGTATTTAACCTTAACTTGATATGTCTAAAAAAGTTTGGCTCGGCTTAATAATGGCTTTAATTGTGGTGGTTGTAGGGATTAAATTATTTTATTTAAAATCCCCTACTCCAACGGTGCCCAGTGATTGGTTAACCTTTAGCGATGAGGCGGGAGTGTACACCTTCCGCTATCCTACCAGCTTGGCCAAAACTTACATCAACCCCCAAGAGTGGCCACCGCAAGTTAATTTATTAGAGGCGGCGCCACTTGATTGTGTGCCCGCCGATAAGCCCACCGCCCACGGCGGCCAAACCGAGGCTAAAACTGTTAACGGCCGCGAGTATTGTGTAACCACCCAAGTGGAGGGCGCCGCCGGTAGCACTTACACCGACTATGCTTATTTAACAATACTTAACAATCGTTTAATTAGAGTTAACTTAACGCTGCGCGAGCCCCAGTGTCTTAATTATGATCAACCTAAGCAAGGCGAGTGCCAAGCCGAGCAAGCGAGCTTTGATCTCGATAAAGTGATTGATCAAATAGTAATGAGTTTAAAATTTAGTAAATAATTAATTAAAATTTATGAGCAATAGACCAACGCATTTTGAGATTCATGCTGATGATGTAGAGCGAGCGGTTAAGTTTTATACCGAGGTGTTTGGCTGGGAGATTAAGCAATGGGGCACCGAGCCTTATTGGATGGTTATGACCGCGCCCCAAGATAGTAAGGAGCCGGGTATTAATGGCGGCTTACTTAAGCGCCCCTGCCCTGCCCCTAAGGCCGAGCAAGGCACCAATGCCTTTGTGTGCACGATGGTGGTAGATAATTATGACGAGATAGCCAAGAAGGTGATCGCCGCTGGTGGCGTAGAGGCGATGCCTAAATTTGCTTTAGCGGGGATGGCTTGGCAGGGTTACTACCTAGACACCGAGGGCAACACTTTTGGGTTGCATCAGGTTGACCAGGAGGCTAAGTAGACTAGCTAACGCCTATAAGGTATAATAGCGCCTAGGTGGAAATATTAAGTTTTTAATAGCAATTAACACACACATATGGCAAATTCTGCTTTTATGAAGCCACTCAAGCTAAGTGCTGAGTTGCAAGAGGTAGTCGGTGCTGGCCCCATGCCCCGCTCGGAGATTATTAGTAAGATGTGGGTTTATATTAAAAAGAACGATCTCCAAGACCCTAAGAACAAGCGCAACATCAATGCTGATGATAAGCTTAAGGCGGTGTTTGGCGGTAAGGGTACCGTAACCATGTTTGAGATGGCCAAGCACATCTCCAACCACGTTTCCTAAATTAAATTTAAACCATCAAAAAACCGCCCCTTAAAGGCGGTTTTTTGATGGCAATATAGAGCTTAAGGTATTAACGGCAACATCTGGCCAACAGTCTTAACACTTACATTACTGGAGTTTAAGTAATTGGTGATTTGAGTTAACATCTCGGGCGTAGTGCCATAAGGATCACCGTTGTGATCAACTTGGTGGAAGACGAGTATCAACCAAGTTTTATTAGCCACAGCAGCATCAATCCAAGATTTGATTGTATTAAAGGTCGTGCCCGCTTCAACAGATTGCACTCGTAAGGCTAGCTTATCGCTGGCTTTATTGTTAAAGCCAGCCGTAACAGTACGGGCGCCAACATAGCCAGCCGTGCTCACTAAGTTTTTAACACTGGCCGAGTAATTACCATAAGGGTAAGCCAAGCTATTGATAGGGTTAAAGCCGGCGGCCTCAAGGGTATTTTTAGAATTAGTTATTTCTTGCTCGGCGGCCAAGTTAGAGAGGAGCGATAAATCAGGGTGAGTTACGGTATGCGAGCCAATCTCCTGACCAGCTGCCTTAAGATCCTTAGCCTCAGCTGGCGTAACATATTGACGATAAGCCATTAAAGATGGATCGGCAATAGTTAGGGAGCCATCACTAGCCAAGCGATGAAAGACAGTCAACGAGACCACTGGATTAGGCGTACTGAAGGCTAGGTCAAAAGTCTGCCAAGTATTAGCAACTGGCAAGGTGGCCATATCCACATAAGAGACCGAGCTATCACTAAAAGTATAGCGAGCAGTAATCAAACTCTCGGTGGTTGATAAGTAACGATCGCGGAAGCGATAAACCGCACCCGGTGTTACATTAGCATCGTCAAAATACCACTTGGCGTCGCCGTCCACATAATTACTTAAAGCAACTTTAGCGCCGGTTAAACCATCTGGGCCAGCTGACGGATACTCAAAGGTAGCAATATTATTACCATAACTACCCTTATACCAACCCACCGGCGTACCATCACCATTATCAGCAGTTAAGGAGTTGTTGGTGATTAAGTTAGTGAAGGGGGTAAAAAGCGGATCAGTAATTAAGTAGAAGGTACCCTTTAAACCGGCGGCAGTTAAAATAGGTAGGACATTGTCATAGTGCGAGATCCAACCATC
>CAZIEN010000026.1:3311-8418 GCA_964538315.1 uncultured Candidatus Saccharibacteria bacterium | reverse complement strand
TTAATTATTTTTGCCAATCTAGTCAGGATCGGACTAATCAGGCGGTAACTTCAGATTTTAAAGTGGTTAAATTGGCTTATCGCTATCGAGTTATGCCCTCTGATGCTGGCTGGGGCTCAAGATTTTTTATCGTTGATTTAATTGTGCGTTTGCTTAAGGCTCTGTGGTCTAAATTGGGTTTCCGCTATTATTTAAAAAATGGTTACACTCTGGTATTGCAAAAAGCTGTTTAATTTATGTCTGCCGCGCCCCAATTAAAAATTGCTTTTATGGTCGGGGAGTTCCCGCATTTTGGGCCGTATGTTATTGATCAGGTGGCCGGACTTTTAAATCAGGGTGCCAAGGTGCAAGTTTACTCTCTACATTATGGCGATGAGTCGAACGTAACAGATCTCTATTATCGCCATCATATGGAGCGTCTAGTGCATTATTTAGACATGCCCAAAAATTGGTTTGGGCGCGTTGCGTTAGCTTTACCTAAATTGGTTAAAATTGCCATCCTCCGACCCCAATGGTTGCCAGCCATTTTTAATTTTAAAAAATATGGTGCCAACGCTTACTCTCTGCGGCTAATTTTTTGGCTCTCGCCTTGGTTGGGTCGAGAAAATGATTTTGACCTCATCCACTGCCATTTTGGCACAGTGGCCAACAAATTTTTGATTATCCGTGAGATTATTGGTTTAAAGCAACCACTCATCACCACTTTTTATGGTTATGATGCTAGCCACATTTTAAAACAAAAAGGGGCTCATTATTACGATAAATTAATTAGTGAGAGTGTGGCTTTTATTGTGATGTCGACTAACATGAAGGAGCGGTTAGTAACCTACGGCTTCCCGGCCGATAAAATCCAAGTGCTACCCGTTAGTATCCCGGTGGACGAGTATCCATTTAGAGAAAGAAGTTTAGTAGCCGGTCAATTGCCAGCCTTATGTTCCGTGGGTCGTTTTGTGGAGAAGAAGGGTTTTGACGATTTACTCCGAGCTATCAATTTAGTCCAAGCGGCCCGGCCGGGCGCCTTCACTTGTGAGATTATTGGTGGCGGGCCGCTAGAGGCCGATCTTAAGACTCAGGCCACGGCTTTAGGTTTAAGTGATACAGTTAAGTTTTTAGGTTATAAAAAAATTGAGGAGATCGTGCCGTGGCTTCTGACCAAAGATTTATTTATTCAACCATCTAAAACTGCCAGCGATGGCGATATGGAATAATTTTATGAACTTAGTTATTACTCAAGCTTTAGCCACTGGTTTACCGGTCATCACCACTCGTCACAGTGGTTTACCGGATCAAGTTAAAGACGGAGTTAATGGCTGGTTGATTAATGAGGGTGATTATCAAGCCCTGGCCGAGAAGATTATTTATTATTTAGATCATCCCGAGCAGTGGCCCGAGTTAAGCTTGGCCGCTCGCGCTCACGCGCTCGCTCATTACGATCAACCTAAATTATTGACCGCCCAAATTGAGCTCTATCATCAAATGTTAAAACATGTCACCACTTGAATTTTTAACTAAATTACACCAAACTCTTAAGCCGGTTATTACCGCTTGGCTTGAAGATGAAAAAGGTTATGCCACCGAGGTGGCAGTAACCGCTTTAGGTAAAAGGCAAAACAAGTTGGAGTCCGAGTTAGACCAGGTGGCCAGCGAGTTTTGTTTAGCCAGTGGCTATAATTTAGAGACCGAGGGTAAGGAGCCGGTGCTTGTCTCGGGGGCACAGTTTAAAGTTTATTTGGATCCAGTCGATGGCACCTCTGGCCTCGCTCGGACCGTCGGGACAGATTTCCACAGCTCTGACTCGGCTTTGATGGCGGTGGTGATGCCCGTCCAAGAGTCGCTTAAATTTGGTGATGCGGCAGGGGCGTTAATTATTAATCTCCGCTCTGGCCAAGCTTTCCTCGCGGCGGAGGATCAAGTGTTAAAAAGTAATTGGGGCGAGGATTGGCGCCCGTATGCTCGGGCGCCCCAATACCATCGTCATACTCCTCTCCTGGGTTCCGATTTTAATCGCCGCATTAATCGTGTGGCGCTCGGGCTACTCATTCCACAAGAGGTAGGGTGGAGCGATATTCATTCCTCGGGTCTTAATATGCTCCAAGCGGTTATTGGCAAGGTAGATTGTGTGATTAATAATCCTTGTCCACGCATTAGTGCTGAGGGTCAGCGCGGGCATGAGCTCGCCGCCATGATGCCGTTTGTTAAAATTTTGGGGGCGGTGTCGCTTGATTTACGCACGGGGAAAAGTTTAGCCGAGACCCCTTTTACCTTTGATGGGATGACACCGTCTTTGGTAGCGGTAGATAAGGCCACCGCCGATTACTATTTAAATTTAATACAGACTCAAGCCGCTCGGACTATTACTGTGGGCGGGGAAACTATTACCATTGAGGAGGGGATTAAGCGGTTGTTGGCCGCCACCCCCACTGAACCGTGGATTTTGAGGCCAGAACCAGAGATTTGAAAATTAGTGTCAAAATGCTAGGATAGGGCCATGACTTTAAACAAATGGCTTTATTATGTGGTTTTGGCCGGTTTATTTATTTTACCAATTACCCCTTTATTAATCTCCTCAAGTTTACTGTTCCCTTTTATTACTGGTAAGGCCTTCTTCTTCCGCTTAGTTGTTTCTGTCATCTTTGCCGCTTGGTTGCTGCTCGCCTTGCGTGAGCCTCAATATCGGCCCAAATTAACACCTGTTAATTATGCCGTTGGCGCTTTTGGTTTGGTTGTAATTTTAGCCACCATCTTTAGTATTGAGCCGCTGAAGAGTTTTTGGTCCAATTTTGAGCGGATGGAGGGATTGCTTGGCTATCTCCATCTCCTCGCTTTTTATTTGGTTATTTCTTCCACTCTCCAAACGGATAAGGTGTGGCGCTACTTACTCCAAACTTCTGTGACAGTGAGCGTTATTATCTCGGGTTGGGGTCTTGTCCAGTTAATGGGCCTGGCCACTATTAATCAAGGTGGAGTGCGCTTGGACGCTACTTTAGGTAATGCTACTTACTTGGCTGTTTATCTTTTAATCCACTTATTTATTGTTGCTTGGCTCTGGGCCTCAAGACCCGCTAAAGCTAAATGGCAAACTTATTTATATGGCGTGATTGGTTTACTGGAGGTTTTTATCCTTTACCACACTGCTACGCGTGGCGCGATCTTGGGTTTAATGGCTGGAGCCATTGTGGCTTCATTAATTGTAGCTTGGCGGAGTTCCGGTAAGACTCGTCGTTTAGCTTTAGTCCCAACTATTGCGGTAGTGGTTTTGGCGCTTAGTTTCTTGGCGGTTAAAAATACCAGTTTTGTCCAAAATAGTCCGGTGCTCTCGCGCTTCGCTAATATCTCTTTTACTGAGGCCACTACTCAATCGCGTTTAATTATTTGGCAAATGAGCTACCAGGGTTTTAAGGAGCACCCAGTATTAGGTTGGGGTCCCGAGAATTACAATTTAGTCTTTAATAAATATTACCAGCCTGAGCTCTTCCGTCAGGAACCGTGGTTTGATCGTTCTCACGACGTTTTCTTTGATTGGCTCATTAATGCTGGTTTACTTGGCTTGTTAAGTTACCTCGCCATTTTTGCAACGGCTCTCTGGGGTTTGTGGCGCTTATTAAAAAATAAAAACGAGTTAGCTTTAGCAGCTATTTTTACGGGTTTGTTTGTGGCTTACTTTATCCACAATATCTTCGTCTTCGATAACTTAATTAGTTATATTCTCTTCTTTATTTTAGTGGCCTTAATTAACTTTTTGGTCTGGCCGGAGTCTAAGTTAGTAGTAGGGGAGAAGTTTAAACTCGCTTCTTCGGGGGCGACTACGGCTGTTACCGGTGTCATCCTAATCAGTTTAGTCGTTGGCACTTATTACTTAGACTTTAAACCAATGGGTGAGGCGAGCTTAATTATTAAAGCCTTGTCGCCAATTTCTGGTAATTACTCGCCGGATCAAGTTAGTGATCAGCGTTTAGCTCTCTTTACTCAAGCGACCAATAACACCTTTATTGGTCGGAGTGAGGCCCGTGAGCAATTCCTCCAAGCGGCCTTTATGGCTTACACTGATAAAAATTTATCTGTTCCGGCTAAACAAAAGTTTGTTAATGCCGCTATCAGTGAGGAGCAAAAGCAGGTTGTGGCCTCACCCCTTGATGCTCGACCACCCTTCTTCCTCGGTAACTTCTTAAATGCTTTTGGCGCTTATGATCAGGCGTTACCATTTTTAGAGCAAGCGGCTAAACTCTCGCCTAATAAAAGCTCCATTTTATTTGAGTTAGGGACGGCTTATCTTAAAACTGGCCAGGTGGAAAAGGGTTTAAAAATTCTCGCTGACACCTCGGCTTCAGTCCCTAGCTCAACTCAAGCGCGCAATGTTTACGCGGCCGCTTTAGTTGATTTAGGCCGTTTAGCAGAGGCTAGATCCCTTTTAACTAAGGCTTATAATACCGATATTGTTGATGATAACCACTTACTTAATGCTTATGTTAAGGCCGGCTTAAATGATAAGGTTTTAGGTATTTGGCAGCTTAAAGTTAAAGCTAATCCGACTGATGCTGATACTAACTTATCTTTAGCGGCTGCTTATCTTAATGTGGGCCGCCGCGACTTGGCTATTGCCCAAATTGAGCAAGCCATTAAAGTTGATTCCACTATTAAAGCCAAGGGTGAGTACTTTATTAACGAGATCCGGGCCGGCCGGACACCGATGTAAGTGCCAAAAACTTGACTTTTAAACTCCTTTCTGCTAAGATGGTATCAGTGAGTCCGGTTGGGTACTAATAATTCATTTTTACCTAAGCGAGCTCCAGCTAAATGTCTTCACCAAACCCCCGCAAGGGGGTTTGGTGTTTTAAAATATCTTGTTATACTTAAAAGAGTTCTGGCGGAGTTGGTGGGTAACTGTGGCCAGCGGCGGCACTCACAATAAGACATTTAGCTTTAATGGAGCTCGCACCCGCTGGCCTCAATTGCTCAGCAACCTCGCTAATAATTTTTTATAATCAACATGCGTTATACTTGGACCTCCGTTGCTATCTTAGTTATTTGGATCTCAGCCACTTTTTTGATGGTGTCTGACAGGCTGCCTGATCCAAGCATCTTCTTTACTTATGTGATGGGTATTACT
>CAZIEN010000026.1:0-3301 GCA_964538315.1 uncultured Candidatus Saccharibacteria bacterium | reverse complement strand
CTGTGGTGTTGGCCTATATTGGCTTGCGCTCGGTTTAAATAATTATGTTACGACAAGGGTCTCAAGTCTGGCTCTTTATCACTCGTTTTAGCCAGGTTAATTGGCTAGCTTTTAAATTGGCTTTTTTACACCGTGGTCGAGGGGAGGTGCGGTTTAAACTTTTTTTTGAGCAAGCGGGTGGTGGGTTTATTAAATTGGGTCAAATTTTGGCTTTACGCTATGACCTTTTACCGCCCGCCTATACTCAAGAGTTACTCAAACTCCTGTCCTCGGTCCAAACCGTACCCTTTAGCGAGTTAGAACCAATTTTAATTACCGAGCTGGGTAGTAAGCCCGAGCAATATTTTAGCCGCTTTCAACGAGAGCCCATTGCCTCGGCCTCCATCTCTCAAGTTTATCGGGCCACTCTCCGGACAGGGGAGGAGGTGGCCGTTAAGATTAAGCGCCCGGGAGTGGACCAAATTTTTGTCACTGACTTTGCCTTGGCTAATTTCTTAGCTGGTTTGGTGGGTCTTTTTAATATCTCGCGCTCACTTAATTTAGAGGAGGCAGTGGCCGAGTTTATAGTTTGGACTCGGCGCGAGCTCGACTTTAACTTTGAGGCTAAAAATGCCGAGGTCTTGCGGGCCCATAGTCATCGCCATCCTAATACTGTTATCCCTAAGGTTTACCCCGAGCTCTCCAGTAGTCGGGTCCTAATTATGGAGTATATGCCACATATTTACCGTTTAGATAATGTGATTAACGGCTTAGAAAAAAACCCTAATCTCCGGGCCGACCTACTCCAACAGCAACGCTTAGACCTGTCGCAAATGGCGTACTACTTTATTTTTGACGGCATGCGGCAATATTTTATTGATGGCTTCTTCCACGCTGATCCACATCCGGCCAATGTCTTTTTTATGGCGGATAATCGTTTGGGTTACTTTGACTTCGGCATTATGGGGGAGGTGGATAGTCGGCGTTTAGAACTGCTTAAAATTGTTTACGGTATTGCTAATCATGATTTAAAGGCCGTCTCCCAAGCCTTTTTAAGTTACTCTAAACGCAGTTTAAATGAGGAGATTGAGATCTTCCGTCATCATCGTAAACAAGACTTTGCTAAGTATGAGCGGATTTTAGCCAAAATTGAGGAGATTATTACCGAGAACTTCCGCGAGGAATTAGAGGAGATCTTGGCCCCGTGGTATGAGCCGGATCCAGCCGCCCCACCTTATGCCGCCTCGGCCTCAGTCATCTTCTCTAAGCTCTTATTTAGGGCTCAAAGTTACAGTGTCTATGTCCCACGCGAGATGGTAATCTTCTTCCGTAGTTTAATTATTGCCGACATGGTGGCCATTAAGCTGGAGCCTGAGTTTAGTATGATTAAGGCCCTAAAACTCTTCTTTAGGGAATATCCACTAATTAAAGCCGAGGAGATTATTATGGCTAAAAGCCATGAGCGGGAGCTCTCGGCCGAGCTGGACCCGGTTTTAAACCTAGAATATGAGGAGTTAATGGAGTTAAAACAGCTCGAGCGCGAGCGCTTATCCTTAGCCGCCGAGCGTTTATCTGACCTGGTACTTTATTATGCCGAGAATTACGAGGAAATTAGAAAAATGTTATAATAAAATTATATGAAATATCCTTGGACGGCCCTCTCGCTCATTATTATCTGGCTCGCCACCACTTTTATTATCCTTAAACAGGATCACCTTAATGTTAATTATATTTTAGTGGTGACTTTAATTGGGACAATTATTATCTCCTTTATTGGCTTTAGACCACCAACAATTAGAAAATAAATTTTTTCTAAAAAATAATTTAAAAATAAAAATGTGGAGTTATCCACATTTTTTGTTAAAAAAAAGTTGTTGGTAACTTATTTTTGATTGATAATGTAATCAGTAACAACAACAATCATTTTTATAAAAATTATTTTTTGTAAAAAGGTCGAATGTTGTTCTGAGTACAAAAATAAAAATCTTAAAAAACTTTATGGCTAAGAAAAAAGCTGCTAAGAAGACCACTAAAAAGGCTTCGAAGAAAAAGTCCACCAAGAAGCGCGGTTAATTAAACCGTTTGCCTCTACACGAAAAATCCTCCTCCCTTATGGGGTGGGGGTTTTTCGTTTACCACTTTATCGTGCTAAGATTAAAGGCACTTATTTATGTCATTTTTAGATCAATGGTTTGACCAATCTAAGGCCAAAATTAAGGGTTTAGAGGGCCGGGTTAAGCTTATTAATGAGCTTGAGCCCAGTCTTAAAACCTTAACTAATGAGGCTCTCGCGGCCAAAACTGCCGAGTTTAGAGAGCGGCTTAAGGCCGGCGCCACTCTGGAGGAGATTTTACCAGAGGCCTTTGCCGTGGTCCGCGAGGCCGCCTCGCGGACCTTAAATCAGCGTCATTATGATGTCCAACTAATGGGCGGTATTGTGCTCCACGAGCGCGGTATTGCCGAGATGCGGACCGGTGAGGGTAAAACCTTAGTCGCTACTTTACCGGCTTATTTAAATGCTTTAACCGGTAAGGGCGTACACCTGGTTACTGTTAATGATTACTTAGCTCGTCGTGATGCCGTGTGGATGGGTCAAATCTATGCCTTCCTCGGCCTCTCGGTGGGAGTGATTAATAATCAGGTCTCATATTTATATGATCCAGCCGCTCAAACTGATACTAAACGCGATGAGGTGGGAGCTTATCAGGTAGTTTATGACTTTTTACGTCCGGCCTCGCGGGCCGAGGCTTATGCCGCCGATATTACTTATGGTACCAATAATGAATTTGGTTTTGATTACTTGCGCGATAACTTGGCTTACAGTACAGCCCAAGTGGTGGGTCGTCGGGATTTAGAGACGGGTCGTTATCACTACGCCATTATTGACGAGGTGGACTCCATTTTAATTGATGAGTCGCGCACGCCGTTAATTATCTCGGCGCCAGTGGGGGAGTCGGAGAGTTTGTACGGCACCTTTACCACTATTGCCGCCCAACTTGAGCCCGAGGTGGATTACACGGTGGATGAGAAGCATAAAGCCATCTCCTTAACTGATGACGGTATTACTAAAGCCGAGAAATTGTTAGGGATTGAGAATATTTATACTGAGGGTGGGATTAAATATGTTCATCATTTAGAGACAGCCGTGCGGGCTAAAGCCATCTTCCTCCGGGATGTTAACTATGTGGTTAAGGATGGTCAGGTAATTATTGTGGATGAGTTTACCGGTCGGCTCCAACCGGGCCGGCGCTGGAGCGAGGGCTTGCACCAAGCCATTGAGTCTAAAGAAGGGGTTAAAGTCCAAGAGGAGTCGCGGACGTTT
>CAZIEN010000025.1:3173-8612 GCA_964538315.1 uncultured Candidatus Saccharibacteria bacterium | reverse complement strand
CAATGGCCGAAACATAGTTAACCAAGGCATCAAACCACACATACATCACCTGCTCGTCATCATTTGGCACCGGTATCCCCCACGGCATCTTACTGGCCAAGCGCGAGATGGAGAAGTCTTGTAAGCCACTAGTGACAAATGACTTAATCTCGGTAAAGCGACCATGAGGCAAAACAAAGTCGGGATTGCTCTCGTATAAGTCTAAGAGTTTTTGTTGATAGTTAGAGAATTTAAAAAAATAGTTTTCCTCCTCAATTAGCTCTAACTCTTGATTAGGATGGAGTGGACAACGACCATCCACCAACTCTGAGTCAGTCTTCTCTAACTCACACCCAACACAATACTTAACTTGATATTGTTTTTTATAAATATCACCAGCCGCCGCACAGCGCCGCCAAAACTCTTGAGCCGCCAAGATGTGATGGGGATCAGTGGTCCTAATAAAATTAATCTCCGGGATAACGCCCAAGGCTGCAGGTAGCGACTTAAACCGAGCGGCATAATCATCCACATAAGCTTGAGGACTTAAGCTCGCGGCCTCAGCGGCCTGATAAATTTTAGACCCATGCTCATCGGTACCAGTATTCAAAAATACTTCTAGACCGGCTAATTGCTTGGCTCTGGCATAAGCATCGGCTTGGACCAACTCTAAAGCAAAGCCGATATGGGGATCGGCGTTTACATAAGGTAAAGTCGTAGTGAGATAAGTTGTTTTAACCATTCGCCTCGCGGAAGATGTGCTTACGCTTTTGGTAGTCATTAGCCATCTCTAAGAGTAAAGTAGCAATCGGGACTGCCAAAAGCAAGCCAAGGAAGCCAGCCAGCCTGGCACCCACAAAGAGCACAATAATCACTAAAATTGGCGGGATACCCACAATTTTACGCACGACTAAGGGGTAAATAAGGTGATTCTCAAATTGTTGAATGATGATATAAAAGCCAAGGACCAAAAGTCCTAAAACAAAGCTGTCCGAGAAGCCGAGGAGCACGGCCGGCACCGCCGAGAGGACAGGACCAAAAAATGGGATCAACTCCATAATGGCAGCGATAATAGCCAAGAGGAGAGCATACTTAACTTGGAGAATAGAGAGGCCCAGATAGGCTAACACACCAATAATTAAACCCAGTAATAATTGACCCTTGGCCCACAAACCAATAACATACTTCTCATGAGCAACTGGGGTAACAATGCGTAAAAACTCGCCCACTCCATCCTCTTGCACGGCCAAATAAAAGGAGATCACTACAATTAAAATAAAGCTGAGCGCCCCACCAAAGACAGAACCTGTGGCACTAAAAATGCCGCCCGATTGAGCCACTATCCCCTCTTGGATTTGAACAATTAAATCTTTTAGCGAGATACTTTTAGCTAAACCACCAGTAATAGCCGAGACCGGGTCAAGTGTTGGGTCAAATAAATCAAACGAGCTAAATCGGTCTGGTAAGGTGGAGGCCAAGTTAGATAACTCCACAAAGAGTGGTGGGATAAAAAAGTAAATAATAACCGACAAAGTGACCAAGGTAGCCAAATAAACTGAGAGTACAGCCAAAATCCGAGGAAACTTCCAGCGCATTAATAATTGAGCAAACGGCTCAATAGACGAGGCCACCACCACTGAGGTCAGTAAGACTAAAATTAAATCACGCAAAAAGTAGGCCAAAAATACCAAACCAGCAATTACCCCCACGCGGATAATTGTGCCGGTAGTGATGCTAATGGTCTTCTCAGAGTCGATTGGCATTAGTTAGATAATACTACACAGACAGCACCTCCACAAACGTTTTGTCCTCTTTAAACGGACCAATAATGGCTAGATTGAGCTTGGCAGGGATAAAAATCTCTTTGGCTAAGCGTTGTAAGTCGCGAGCGGTAACGGCCTTAATTTTTTTAGCCAGCTCGGCTGGTGTCTCCCACTCCCCCTTTAAAACACTTTGGCTGGCTAAAAAGTTGGCCAAACTAGAGTTAGACTCTAAGCTTAAAGCCAAAGTCCCTGTTAAATAATCTTTAACTCGTTTTAACTCGGCCTCCTCCACTGGCTCGGCCTTTAACTTTTTACACTCCTCTAAAATAGTTTTAGCAATTAAGGGCGCACGCTTAGTATCGGCGCCCACCGCAATCGTAAAAATACCGTGATCGGTAGAGAGATCATTATCGGCCCACACATAATAAGCGGCGCCGAGCTCGTCTCTAATTTTTTTAAACAAACGCGAGCTCATACTCCCACCCAATACGGTAGCCAACACCGAGAGGGCGTAAGCATCTTTGTGTTTTAAATATTTTGACCGGAAACCAAAAGCCAAGTGGGCTTGATCGGAGGCTTTAAACTTAAGGGTGATGGCGGGTTTAGCTTGCTTCTCTACGACCTTGGGTTTTTTACCCGCCGGCTTTTTACCTAAAGTGCTAAAATGTTTTTTAACCAAAGCTTTAATCTCGGCTGGTTTAAAATTGCCGGCCACCACTACGGTGGTGGCCGCTGGTACATAATGCTTTTGCCAATACTTAAACATGTCGTCGCGCGTCATGGCCTCTAAAGTGGCCCTCGAGCCAATAATGGGCCGGCCAGCCGGCTGGTCACCATACAACAATTTAGCCAAGTGATCATGGACTAAGCGCGCAGGCATATCCTCATACATATTCATCTCCTCTAAAATTACGCCCCGCTCCTTTTTTAACTCTGAGTCACTAAGTTGCGAGTTTAAATAAATATCCGCCACGATATCAAAGGCCTTGGCCGTATGATGACTCTCCACCGTGGCGTAATAACCGGTGTACTCATTGCCGGTAAAGGCGTTGTACTTGGCGCCCAAAGAGTCTAACTCGGTAGAAATGTCAGAGGCATTAGGGCGTTTAAGAGTGCCTTTAAAACACATGTGCTCTAAAAAGTGGGCTAAGCCATTCTCCTTAGCCGACTCGTAATTAGAGCCGGTGGCAACCATAATTAAAACAGTAGTCGAGAGGTCCCCGGGCCGTGGCACCAACACCACCTTAAGGCCGTTAGATAAAACAGTTTTAGCAATTTTCATAGACCCCTAGCTTAGCAAAATTAGAGCCGGCTGGCGAGGTCAGCAATATTAACCCGTTCTTGCTCGCCAGTGTCACGATGACGGAGGGTAACGGTGTTTAATAAATCGGGATTCTCACCCAAGGTATCAAAGTCGATGGTCACGCAGTAAGGCGTACCAATCTCATCTTGCCGGCGATAACGCTTACCAATATTACCATTGTCGTCAAAAACCACATTCCCAAATTGTTTTTTAAGCTCACTAAACACCTCTCTAGCCTTAGTTACCAACTCGGGTTTATTTTTAAGCAGTGGGAAGACCGCTACCCGGATGGGTGCCACCTCCGGATTAAAAGCTAGATAGGTTCTTAACTCTCCACCCAACTCATCTTCACGATAAGCTGAGAGTAATACCGCTAACACTGTCCGATCTACACCAAGCGATGGCTCAATCACATGCGGTGTAAATCGCTCTTTACTATCCTCATCATAATAAGTTAAATCAACGCCACTAGAGGCCGAGTGATTTTTTAAATCAAAGTCAGTCCGATAAGCTAGGCCATAAAGCTCTTTACGGCCAAAAGGATAATCAAATTCAAAGTCGATTGTCCGTTTAGAGTAATGAGCCCGATCGCCCTCCCCCACTTCTAACTCATGAGTTTTATCTTCATTGATACCGACGGCCTTAATGTACCCCCAAATTAAATCACGCCAAATCTCAAAACTTTTTTCCCACTCTTCCGACTTAACAAAATATTCCACCTCCATTTGTTCAAACTCCCGCTGCCGGAAGATAAAGTCGCGCGGAGTAATCTCGTTCCTAAAGGCTTTACCAATTTGAGCCAAACCAAATGGGAGTTTAGGGTGGAAGGAGTCAATGACATTTTTAAAATTAACAAACATTCCTTGCGCCGTCTCTGGGCGCAAGTACACTGTGCTCGCACTATCCTCCACCGCTCCGGCTTTAGTCTCAAACAACATATTAAACTGGCGCGACTCCCCCAACTTACCCTCACACTCCGGGCAAGTTTTAGGATCATCCAATTGATCAGCCCGGAAGCGGCGCTTACACTTCTCACACTCCACTAATGGATCAGTAAAATTATCCACGTGACCGACGGCCTTCCACACTTCCGGATTCATTAAAATAGCTGTCCGCACACCGTGCATGTCCTCTCGCTCAGTCACAAATTTTTGCCACCAAATCTTCTTTAAATTATCTACCAAGTTGGTGCCAAGGGGACCGTAATCCCAAGTCCCTGCTAAACCACCATAAATCTCCGAGCCTGGGTAAATAAAGCCCCGGCGCTTGGCCAGCGAGATCACTTTTTCCATCAAATTTGGTTCAGTCATAAAGTTAAAAATTAAGGGATTACCCGATCATCATTAGCACGGAAGCCGGAGTCTGTCGAGAAGCGCGAGTTAAGAGCCTCCAAACCTTGTGAGACAGTGGTGTTAGTAAAGGTATCTGTCCCCGCCGCCGTCAAGCGCTCTAGGACATTAAAACTATTCCCCACCTGACTCACACTTGGCGTTACCCCTAGCTGGAAGGCAATCTCTTTACCCTTAAACTCCCCCTTACTCCCAGTGGTTAAATAGCCAGCCTCCCAACTTAACTCGCGGGTCACCTCGTTAAAGGCCATCTTCTCTGTCCCTGGTGTCACCTCTCCCAACCAACGCGCATTGGCCGGCAAGATGGCCTTAAGTTTAGCATCTTTTACATCATTAGCCGCTGTCCCCACCGACCAGACCACGGTGTAAGTAGTCTCCTTATTAACTTGGGGTGGGATCGGACCAATATTCTCATATGGACCATCGTGATAAAGCAAGCGAGCGGCAGCTTTAAAGCCAGCGCTTAATTTTACCACGCGACTAATTTTAGTCTCCACACTCTCGCCGGGGCGGCCATTATCATTTTGGCGAGCGGTAAAAATTAAGTTTACGCCAATAGTCGGATTTTTAAGATAATTAGCCCCAGACAGTGGATTACTAGCAAAGGAGAGTTGGAGACTACCTCTATCACCCGGCCTAATTAAAGCCAACCCCGGCACAGAAGCTTGATCCCAAACAACCGTATTATCAGTTGAGCGATAAAAACCATCATTGACCGACACACTCGATTGCTTTAAAGCCGGACCCGTAAAATTAAGTTGGATCTTACCGTCAGTGGCATTAACTGGTAAATTATTACCCCAATCAATTTGAGCCCTTACCACATCACCAATCGCCACCACATGCTCAACAGAATTATCCTCGTCTAGTGATAAAGCCAAACCAATGAACGGCTTTTTGATGGAAATATTTTTAAAGGTGTCAGTATAAACCGCCGATAATTGTGTGGCCTCTTTATCGGCCAAAATGCCCATTTGGAAGCGGAATGATTTAAGCTCCTCGTCTTGACCCGTAAGTACCCCGCTGACCTTAAATGAACGTTTAC
>CAZIEN010000025.1:0-3163 GCA_964538315.1 uncultured Candidatus Saccharibacteria bacterium | reverse complement strand
TTACTGCCACGGGCCATATCACCTAAGCGCCACAAGGTACTAGCGCCATTAGTCTCACCCTCCACTGACGATTGCTTAAGGGTAAAGCCTGGTGGCCACAAGGCCAACAAGGCCACATTCTTTAAAATAGTTGGTGAGTTAGTGGTAACCTCCACTGTCGCTTCAATAGTTTTATCAGAATTAACTTCTGGCGGTAGAGTTAAGTTAATACTCACCGGTGAATCGGCTAATTGAAGTTGAAAAGGTTTTTCTTTCTCAAAAATAGCGTCCGATCCGGCCAAGCGATACTCCAAACGGATATTAACCACTGGCTCGCTCTTCTCCGAGCCAAACAAAATTGCTCTCACACCATGAACAAGAGTTTGACCTGGTTTAATTACTCCCAAGGACTCTCTGGTCCGAGATAATTCTTGAGCTGGATTATTAGGATCACGAGTGCCCGGCGGATACTCAATAATTAAGTCGGCCGTTTGGAGATCAGAACGATTTTTATTAGTCACACCAATCCCTAAATCTAAACGATCGCCAGATTTAATTACCGTTGGACCAGTAACGGCAATCTCAATATTGGCATTAGAGACCACATTTGATCCCCGGAAAAGGAAAAAGCCCGCCACCAATAAGGCGAGGACAAAAAATCCAATCGCCCCCATAAAAAACTTGGTTAAAGTTTGGACTGTCCAAAACTCGGGCCGGCGTGGTCGAGTCACATTGGTCATTTGGCGTATACCCCAATTAGATTTAAAGTCTTGTTTGTCTGGCGATAACTCAGAGCGACGCACCTTAACCGGGGTAGTCCCTCGGGTGTAGAGGCGCTTATCTAACTCGCTTAAACCATCTTCACGCTCAGGTTGATCCATATTTAAAAATTATAACATAGCTAGAGCTGACTCATGGCGAGCGCTTGATTAATTAAGTCCACCGCTTCGCGGCGTTTAACCAGTAACTCATCTAAGCCCTCCTCGGCCCAACTACTACTCCACACTGCCTCTGGCAATAAAGCTAAGCGCGGTAAGTAACCAAGTTGGGATAATAAGCGTAAAACAAAAAGTAACTCGGCGGCCTCTAATTTATTTTTAGCGTCAACTTGTGTGGTGATATGATTTAAAAATTGCGCGCCATTTTTTACTAAAGTGTAAGCCTCACGTGAGGGCGCCGTCTCGGGCAACAAGCGGCGTAGTAGTCTACCTAAACGGAGTAAAATACCTCGAGCCGAGGACACTGGTTTTAAACCAGCCACCTCTACCCCCGTTAAACGCCAGGTCTCGCGACCACGAACCAAAGATAATTTTAGTGGCGTCCAACCATATAAATGGTGCCGCATTTTTGACCGACTCTCCCTCACTCCTTGAGCGAGCACCGAGATCACTCCAAAGTCCTCGGTAAAAATAAGGAGTAAACGATTGGCCTCACCCCAAGGACGACTAGTTAAAATAAGCCCCTCAGTATGGTAAATTTTACGCGCCATTAAAGCTTAGTTATTTTTAGACCATCAATCTCTGACACCTTAAGCTCGTTAGAGTTAGTGGCTCTTTTAATTTCAGCGGCAAATTTTTCTACAATAGAGGCGTAGCTGGTGGGCAGGTCTACAATAATTTTATGATTAGGCATTAAACCTGATTGTTTACGCAAGTCTTGGATTTGACGCGTCAACTCACGCATTGACCCCTCAGCCATTAACTCGGGGGTTAAGTTTAAATCTAAAAGTAAGTTAGTACTTAAGTCTGGATCGTGAGCCACCGCTTTAACATTTAACTCCTCGGCTAAAATGGCGGCATACTCGGCCGGCAAACTCTCTTTTAAAATAATTTTAGCTAGGGGCTGGCGGATCTTTAAGCCTGCGGCGCCTCGCGCCGCTAAGGCCTCCTCCACCAACTGGCGAGTGCGGGTCATGGTTAAAATAACCGCCTCATTTACCGGCACCGCCTCTGGCCAATCAGTAAGGTGCACACTGGCCACCTCTCCCTCACGCTTAAGGGCAAGGAAAATGTGCTCGGCCAAAAATGGTGTAAATGGAGCCAAGAGCTTAGCCACCTCACGCAATAAATGACGCGTAGTCGCGGCCGCCGCCAGTCGATCATTATCATCGGCCGACTTAAATCGCTCGCGCGAGCGACGCACATACCAATTAGATAAATCATCAATAAAACTATCTAAAGCGCGGGTGGCTTGATCTAACTCATAATTATCTAAGGCTTTAGTAACTAAGTTGGTGGTCTCTTGCAAGCGAGCCAAGGCCCAGCGATCTAACACATGTCCGGCCTCCGAGTTAACACTGGCCGCCGATTTATCCCCTACCTCATTGGCATAAGTCTGATAAAAATTAAGCACATTAAGCAAGCGCATCACTACCTTACGATTAACCTCGGCCACTCCAGTCTCACTAAAGTTTAAATCCTCCGCCCGCACCGAGGGTGAGTTCATTAAGTAAAAGCGTAAGGCATCGGCCCCGTACTTGTTAATAACCATCAGTGGATCGGGATAATTTTTTAACCGCTTGCTCATTTTTTGACCATCCTCGGCCAAGACTAAGCCATTAACGATCACATTTTTATAAGGTGTTTTACCAAACAAGGCGACGCCCAAAACTAAGAGGGAGTAAAACCAACCACGGGTTTGATCCAAACCTTCAGCAATAAACTCGGCGGGGTAGCCTAAATTATTTTTAGGCTCAAAAGTGTGGCTGGCACTAAACGGATAATGAGCCTGACCATAAGGCATGGCGCCCGACTCAAACCAACAATCAAACACTTCGGGCACGCGCTTTAACTCGCCACCGCAAGAGCAAGTTAACTTAAGCTCATCAATAAACGGCCGATGCAGATCAAGGGCGCCGTCTCCGCGGCGCGGATACAAATTAACCTCCACCGGATAAGGTGTTGCCCTTTTAACTGGTCCAAACACCACCTTAAGCTCGGCCAACTTTTCATCTGGGACACCACTGGCTCCGGCTAGTAAAGATAAAAGCGGTAACCCATGAGTAACAAACAAAATATTTTTACCCTCGTACTTTTGTTCTACCTCCCATAATAAATTAAGTGCCCTGGTCCGTACCTCCTCTAGGCTCTCCCCGCCTGGCAAATGATCAGTTAAATTATTTTTATGATGAGCAAAAAAGGCTTCATAGTTTGTCCAATCCTGACCCTCTAAGTCACCGGCATTT
>CAZIEN010000024.1:0-8687 GCA_964538315.1 uncultured Candidatus Saccharibacteria bacterium | reverse complement strand
ACTCATCGCCAAACTTGGCTTGGATCGAGCGGATGGTATCCTCAATCCCGCCACCAATGGTCTTTTCTACCTTCTCTTTCTTTTTATGGATCATGATTCTTGATTAATTAACGCTAATTTTTGGACCGTTCGGCGGCCAAATTTGTCCTTAGCTTCTACGACGATTATATTATAGCCCGGTAGGAGGAGCAAAGACTCTCTAAAATGACCACTATTGTCGGTAAAGATCTGGCGGCCATTAAGGGTGAGGGTGGCAATCCGCTTGGCCTCGCCGGCCATAATCACATAACCACTTTTTAAAGTCTCGCCACTAGTAGGGGTCTCAATTATCACTAATGGTCCGGCAATTAAGTTCCACGAGCGGGAGAGAGCATAACCACCAATCAAAATCAGCACGACCAAGGTCGCGATGATTTTAGGCCTTAAAAATTTATTCCGGAAGTTCGCCATATTCATCTTGCGGCTTAGCGCCAAAGACCTCGCGCGGTTTAGCCCCCTCACCCTTACCAACTACGCCGCGCTCCTCCATCATATCAATTAGGCGAGCAGCCCTAGCATAACCCACTTTAAGTTTGCGTTGGAGATAAGAGGCCGAGGCTTTACCAGCTTCCATTACCGCTTGGCGAGCCTCCTCATACATCTCATCGTCATCACCAGCGTCTAGTGCGGTGCTAAAAATACCGTTATTACCACTACCACCGGCTGGCTCATCACTTAAGTTAAGGGCGGGGAGTTCCATATCATAATTCTCGGCCAAATATTTGGTGACCTTCTTCACCTCCTCCTCGGAGATAAAGGCTGATTGGAGGCGGATAGGCTTACTCATCTCACTACCCAAGTAGAGCATGTCACCGGCACCCAACAATTTTTCCGCCCCGGCCATGTCGAGGATAGTACGCGAGTCAATTTGGGAGGCTACTTGGAGGGCGATACGGGCGGGGATATTAGCCTTAATTAAACCAGTGATAACCTCCACACTCGGGCGTTGAGTCGAGATAATTAAGTGTATACCCACGGCGCGACTCATTTGAGCTAAGCGGACAATAGCGGCCTCCAGCTCGCGAGGGTAAGTCGACATAATATCGGCCAACTCATCAATAATAATCACAATATAAGGCATACGCTCTACCTCCACCGGCTGGCCGTCAGCATCAGTTTTAGCATCTTTACCTAAGGCCGGGCCCAATACATTTTTATGATATGAGTCGATATCTCGCACCGCCTCACCCTCTAAGATGTTGTAGCGGCGATCCATCTCGCCCGCAGCCCAACGCAAAGCCATAATGGCTTTTTTAGGATCGGTAATCACCGGCGTTAAGAGGTGGGGGATTTTATTATAAAGCGTTAACTCTACGCGCTTAGGGTCAATCATGATAAAGCGCAAGTTGTCTGGTGGTTGGCGGTAGAGGAGAGAGGTAATAATCGTGTGGATAGTCACAGACTTACCAGAGCCAGTAGACCCGGCAATTAAGAGATGTGGCGCTTTAGTTAAACGCGAGAAGGAGGGCTCACCCGAGATCCCTCGGCCCAAAGAAATAAGGAGTGGGTCGCGACCCTGCGAGAACTCGGTGGCCCCCAAGAGACTACCCAAGCCGACTAAAGTTTTAGCGCTGTTAGGGAGCTCAATACCCACCAATGATTTACCGGGGATCGGGGCTTCAATGCGGATGGGGTGAGCGGCTAAAGACAATTCTAAATCGCGCTGGAGAGTTAAAATCCTCGAGAGCCTGACCCCCTCGGCCGGCTTAAAAGCGTAGCGGGTAATGGAAGGGCCAATCGAGACCTCATCCATCTCCACTGTGATGCCAAAGTTGGCCAGTGTGCGCTTAATCACATTGGCATTAGCTTTAATGTCACCAACCCCGGGCCGGCCCGAGTCATTAGAGAGGAGAGAGAGTGGTGGCGGCGAGAACGGTTTATCACCGCGGGAGCGGGGGATACTAATAAAACTAGCCAGGAGTCCGCCTTTATTTTTATCTTCAATTGGGGTGCTAATTCTGGGCTCGTTGTTGATGGGTCGAGTGGCTTCCACCCTTTCTTCTTTTGCCAAGTTAGTCATCAATGTTTTCACATCATCAGTTTCTTCACCCTCCTCTAGTTCTAATAAGTCGTCATCTGGCCGACCCCATAAGTACCAACCAAACAAGCGCCCCTCTAGGGTTAGATGAGAGTTAAATAAAACCAAACTCGATAAAAGTACAATCGAGCTAGTAATGAGGAGACTTAAATACAAATCAAAAGCGCTTACCAATGGGTAGGCCAAAATGCGACCCAACCAACCACCAGCATTGGCATAAATAATCTCGGCACTAGCAAGTAGGGCCAAAAAAGCGATTAACCCACTTAAAAATCGCCATTTAGCAAAGTGGGGGCGATTGTCCTTTAAAAAGGAGATCGCCATAAAAATAATCGTTAGAGGTAAGAGGAAGAAGCCTTGTCCCAATAGGGCCACTAAGGAGCTATAAGTTAATTCTCCTACCGGGCCAGCGGACTTAAAACTAGAGAGGATGAGGAAGGCGGTGATAATAAAGAGGACAATCGCCCAAGCAGTATTCTTAGTTTCTTCTTTAATCCCAGCTAGAAAAGAGGTGCCATAATAACCACCAGATTTGGTCTCTGGGACAAGCTCTTTTTTACCACGACGCTGCTTTTTACGAGCCATAAGTAATACTCATATTATAGCAAAAAGCCAGTAAATAAGCCCTATTTTAGGGTATTGGACAAAAAAGCCTTTTAGGTGTATAATGGACAATACAATACATTAAAGGACAATTATATGAATCAACAGTCTTTTATAGTCCTAAAGATAGAAAAACTGACCCGGGCCATCTACCTGGTGACTGATTTTATGTCTGATAGCGAGCCTCTCAAGTGGCGATTGCGCCACTTAGCCCTCGATTCTTTGTCTATGGCGTTGAATAATAAGGATATTAAGTACTTTGGACCCCTCGCCAAACAACTCCCAGAGATCATTTCTTTGATTGATTTAGGGCTTGGGGCGGGGACAGTCTCACAGATGAACTTTAATCTCCTTCGCCGTGAATATATGGCCTTATTAAATAACATTGAGGCCGAAATGAATAAAAATTTAGGCCAAAGTTTAAAAGTAGACCAACTATTACCCGAAACGGTTAACGAGGCTGTCTTTAAGACGGAGCCAGTTTTAGTGACTGATAAGTCTGATACTAAAACTGTCCCTAATGAGGATAATCTAAACGACAAAAACCAGCGTCAAGCCAAGATCTTAAACCACTTAAAGGGCAAGGGTTGGGCCTCGATAAAAGACATTGCTGATGCTTTACCCACCTTTAGCTCTAAGACCGTCCAACGGGAGCTCTCAGAGTTGGTGGACCGTGGTCTCCTTAAAAAGAGGGGAGAGCGCCGCTGGAGCCGGTATAGCCTCGTTTAGATTGACCAATTTGGCGTTTTCAGCTATACTGGGCAACGGTTATCCACACTGTTTTACACCTAGTTGGGCCGCTTTAGTTGTATAATACTAGCTAGCTAAACGGTAGTGGTTGGGACTTTGATAATTAAATAGTATTACAAAAAATACTGACTGACTTAATGGTTGTTCCGACCTATGTTTCTTTTGTTATTAATCTTCGTCTTTGACGAGGTTAATAAAAAAACAGCAAGCAAGACGCTTTAGACGGTATGTCGATAACGTTTAAGGTGCGGCTTATCTTACTTAAGATTTAAAATGAAATCTTTTAAATCTAGTAAGAGGTTAGGAAGTCGAAAGTAAAATTATTACCAATCGATTATTAATTTAGTTTCTAAAAAATTATAAAAAAGTTTATGTTAAAAATTTCTAAAGGTTTGGTCGCTATTGCGGCTGTAGCTTTAGTGCTTGGCGTAGCTGTTTCACCAGCTCCTGCTAGCGCTCAAACTTCTGCTGAGCTCCAGGCTTTAATTGCTTCATTACAATCTCAGATCGCTGCTTTGACCGCTCAGTTGGGTGGTGGCGCTTCTGCTACTGCTAGCGCTTCTTTCACTCGTGATCTTACGGTGGGTAGCGTTGGTTCTGATGTTATGGCCCTCCAGCAAATGCTTAACGCCAAGGGTTTCACTGTTGCCACTATGGGCGCCGGTGCTCCTGGTGCTGAGTCCACTTACTTTGGTGCCAAAACTAAGGCTGCTTTAGCCGCCTTCCAGGCTGCTAACGGCATTACGCCAGCTGCTGGTTACTTTGGTCCTAAGACCCGCGCTGCGGTATCCGCTATGGTTGTTGTTACCACTCCTGGTACGACTATCCCTGGCACGGTTATCCCTGGCCAAGGTACAGAGGGTTTGATCACTACCACTTTGGCTGGTGATCCACCAAACGATGCTAACGTCCGCAAAACAACCGATGTACCAGCTTATGGTATTGAGGTTAAGGCCGTTGGTTCCGACATGACTGTTGATCGCGTAGACCTCCAGGTTTCCGTGACTCCAGCTGGCGGTTCAGCTCAGAATCCTACTACTTTCATCACTGGCATCAGCGCTTGGGATGGCAGCACGAAGTTAATGGAGAAGGCTTTGTCTTCCTCTGACTTCAACAAGGATTCTTCTAACCGTTACCATGTAATCGTTTCGGGTATTGGCTTCAAGGTACCTAAGGACAGCACTAAGACTGTTGTCTTTAAGATTAACGTTGCTTCGATCAGCTCGACTGACTCGGCTCGCACCGTTACTATCCAGGGTTACGCTGGTTCTAGCCAGAACATCCGCGCCGTGGATACTAAGGGCTTAAACTCGTACACTGATATGTCTGGTTCTAGTAACACTCGTACCCACACCTTCAACTCTCCTGGTACAGCTACTTTGACCGCGACTGTTAACAACCAAGCTACTCCTAAGTCTCAGAACAACAAGGTGAGCACTACTGATGGTGTTCAGAAGTTGACCATGCAGGCTTTTGACGTTAAGTCGACCACTGGTGCCTCTAAGATCACCGACATCGGTATCAACGTAAACGGTACGACCACTACGGTATTACCTTCTACTTTGTTCCTTTATGACGGCTCGACCTTACTTGGCTCGGTAACTGCTCCAGTTGCTTTAGCTGGTACCGCTACCTTCACCAACTTGTCGATTGCTGTAGCTCAGGATCAGACCAAGACCTTAACGGTTAAGGCTACTTATCCTACGTCCGTTACTAATGGTTTGGCCGCTTCTACTAGTATTAAGACCGCTGGCAACATCCTTTACGAGAAGCCAGATGGTTCTACTGCTAATGGTGGTCCTACCTCGGAGATTGCTAGCAAGGACCAATACTTCTTCGCTGCTGCTCCACAATGGACTTTGGTTTCCTCGTCTAACACCGTTACGGCTGGTGTAGTGGGTGTTGCTTCCAGTACTTTGACTGGTAAAGTTACCTTGAAGGTTAAGGGCGATGGTGCTTCGTTAACGAAGCCTACCGCTTCTGACTTCTCGGTTGTCTTTGCTTCGTCTACTCAGAGCAATCCTTCCAGCTACGCTGCTTCTAACTCGATCTCTGTTACTCCAACCGTTACTGTTACTCCAACCGATGCTACGGTGGGTGATGGTGGCGAGTACGTAGTTGAGATCACTGGTGTGTTGGCTTCCAGCAACACCAGCTTAGGTACCTCGCAGACCTTGTTCATGGCTGTTAAGGATATTGATACTACTATCGGTAGTACCATCATCACTAACCAGTCATGGGGTGGCGTAGTGGACTTCTTCACTTCGTCTCAGTACTTAACTAAGGGTACTCTCTAGTCTGTAGTTGGTTGAGCTAAGTTATTAGCTAGCAAAACCCCCACCTCGAAAGAGGTGGGGGTTTTGTGTTACAATAATTTTACTTATGGATGCTAAAGCTGATCTCTTATGGCTTATTGGGATAATTTTTTTATTGTTTGTAGCTTGGTTTTATACGGGTGGACCTAATCGACCAGCTGCCACCGGTGGACCGTTTATTCGACCGCCCCAAGGGACTAGTATTGGTGACACTTATGGCAATTTAAATAATCATTCAACCGTTAGTGTGGGTGGTACAACTATTAGGCGCAATACCAATAGCACAACTGATGCCTATACGGCAGCCTCGCCAGCCTCAAACTTTAAGGGTCAACTCCGTTTAGAGCGAGGTAACGCTGCTGGTGAAGATAATGCTAATGAAGAATATATTGTGATCAGAAATATGGGCACTCAAGCTATTAACTTGAGTGGTTGGAGTTTAAAAAATGGTGGTGACGAGCGCTTATATTTAAGTGGCAATCAATATATTGCCGGTCGAGCGCGTTGGGCAGTGATCCCTAGTGGTTTAATGGTTTTTGCGACTAGTAGTCGAGGTTTGGCTAATATTACCTTACTTCCTAAAGAACGAGCCATTATAAATACTGGACGAGTGGCCAGTGAGATCCCAATTAAAATAGTTACTAGTTTTAAAACTTCAATTTGCACTGGTTATTTAGATAATTTGCCCGGCTATGTGTTTACCCCTGGTTTAACCGGTAGTTGTCCCACGCCAAGTAAAGAGCCTGGCATCCAAACTTTAGATGATGAGTGTTATAAAACTGTCTCAAGATTAGGTAGTTGCCGTACGCCCAAGTTTGAGCTTACTCGTGATGGTGTAACCTTAATGGATGGTCGGAAAAATATTCCGACTCAATGCCAAACTTTTATTAAGGAACATTTTAGTTATACCGGGTGTTTAAAGTATCATGGGGGGGATAATAATTTCTTTGGCAGTGAGTGGCGCATTTTTCTTAATACCACCGAGATGTGGGGTAAGGATCGTGAGTCAATTAATCTTTATGATACTACGGGTCGATTAGTGGATCGTTTAACTTACTAAATTTAAAATTAAAATGACAAAGATTGTGGTGGCTGGAGCCGGTTTTGGTGGGATTAAAGTGTTTAATCACTTAGTCTCTATACTTAATAATTATCCTGAACTCGAGATAACCTTAATTAATGATGTAAATTATTTTTTATTTACCCCGTTACTCCACGAGGTTGCGACTGGTTCACTCCAACCAGAGGATATTACTGTCCCTTTACCACCCATGGCCTCACACCCACGGAGTCGTATGTTGACGGGAGAGGTTCTAAAAATAATCCCCAGTGAGAAAAAGTTGGTTACCACGCGAGGCCAAATTACCTATGATTATTTAGTTTTAGGTTTGGGGTCTGAGACTAACTTTTTTAATACCCCTGGAGCTCAAGAATTTGCTTTCAGTCTTAAAGACTTAGATGATGCGGCGAGGATTAAAAATCGGATTATTAAACAATTTGAAAAAGCTCAATGTTTAAAAGAGGCGGAGGCTAAACGCCAAGCCCTAACCTTTGTCGTGGTGGGTGGTGGTCCCACCGGCGTGGAGTTAGCCGGGGAGCTGGCCGATTTTTGTCGAACAACCTTCCGTAAAATTTATGGGCCCGATTTGTGCCGAGTTAGTCGGATTGTGGTGGTACAACATGATCCCTCAATTTTGGCTCAATTCTCGGCTGGTTTGCGGGGGAGCAGTTTAACGGCCTTAGGTCAAAAGCGAGTAGAGGTATTGGTTAATACGGGGGTGACCAGTGTAACTAGTACGGGTGTAACCTTGTCTACTAATGAGACGCTTCCCACTGAGACAGTGTTATGGACTGCTGGGGTTAAACCACGAACTCTTGAGTCAACAGATGAATTGAGTCAAGAGAAAGGTCGTCTCAAAGTTAACTCTTACTTACAATTAAGTGGTTACAGTAATGTCTTGGTCCTAGGTGATTTAGCTTACTCATTTGATCCTAAAACTAATTCTCCCTTACCAATGCTAGCCCAAGTAGCCGACCGTCAATCTAAAATAGTGGCAAAAAATATTTTAAACTTAATTAATAATCAACCATTGCAAGTTTTTAACTATAAATCTCAGGGTAGTATTGTCTCGTTGGGGAGCTGGTTTGCGGTGAGCGAGGTTATGGGCTTCCATTTAGCTGGTCGCGTCGCTTGGATCTTGTGGCGGGGAGTGTATTGGGCTAAAATGCCAACAATTAGTAAGAAGTTGCAAATTGCTTTAGGTTGGTTGATAAACGTGTTTAAGCCACGGGATATCTCACTCTTACCTTTTACTACTCACAATATTCATTAATCTTAAAATTAGTTTATGCGGTGGTTCAGTTTAGCTTTACTTTTAGTGTTGATCCCAAGTTTTAGTTTAGCGGCTACTTCTATTACAGAAGTGACTTTAAATAATGTGGCGGCTAGTGCCACCCTTAATATTAATGATAGTGCGGCTAAGGTTGAGCTTAATTTAACCGCCAGTGAGGGTGTAAAGTGGAACACTCTGGCTATTTGTTTGGTTAGTGATGCCACTTGCTCGCGGAGTACAGCAGTAAAATATTTTACTAGCACCAGCGCTTTTACTAATACGATTTTAAAAACTTGGGATGGTAAAAATAGTAGTGGTGCCGCAGTAGCGGTGGGGGACTATAAACTTAAGGCGACAATTAAAAATGAAGCTGGTGAGGAGTCGATTGTGGAGTTAACTGATTATTTAATTAAAGTTATCGCCGGTGAGTTAATAACTGGTGGGACCAATAATAATCAAAATACTTTAAGTGATAATAGTTCTAACTCTAGCGCTGATGATAGCGGGAGCAGTAGCTCGGCCCATTTAAGTAGTACCGCTTTAAGTAGTGATAAAGTTACTACTTGGCAATTAGATTTAGGTCGGGAGCGGCAAGTGTTAGTTGATCAA
>CAZIEN010000023.1:0-8783 GCA_964538315.1 uncultured Candidatus Saccharibacteria bacterium | reverse complement strand
ATATAAAACCCGCCGGAGCGGGTGGGATAAGTACGCGTGATAACATTATTGCTCGATGACCCTTTTGGGTGCATTTTTGCTCAAACTAATACTTGCCCGGTAACAAGCCTCAATAAAACCAGTGGTAAAGTGGAATTTACCATCTTGTTCCACAATCCAGCCACCACCAAAGATAATCATCTCAAGACCCCTTACCTCACGCCGCGGGCGTAATAAGGCGCCAAAGATAAAACCAAATTCGTCTTTTTTCTTCCCGCCTTGGTGTAAAAACCGGCTGACATCCTCAAGGGTAAATGGTCTCCATTCATTATGACTTTGCGCCCATAAAATCAACTGTCTGGCCGCGTTAACTGTCTCACTGTTACCAAAGACTTCACTATTGATCTTAGATGGTCTTATTCCCTCAGGACTGATTTTGTGATCAGGAGGTGCAATTCCTCCTCGATTGGGAATAGGTAAACTAAAAGCCATTTCATGACCTCCTTCCAAAGTTAAAGACCTCCTACGAGTGGACCCTACCGGGATCGAACCGGTCACCTCGCCCATGCCATGGGCGCGCTCTACCAAATGAGCTAAGGGCCCTTATTTTTACTTTGCTAATTTAACACAGCTTTGCTACATTGGGAAGCATGTTCCAAGAATTTATGCTCCGCCAAATGCTCCGTAAAGCTGGGGCTCCTGAACCGATAATTAACAAAGCGGTAGAAGGGATTAAAAAAGACCCAGAATTTTTTAAAAAAATTGCCGAAGAAATTGAGGCTAAAACTAAAGCCGGCGTACCTCAACAGCAGGCGGCCATGGAGGTAATTAGTAATTATCAGGATAAGTTAAAAGATCTTTTGGCTTAAATAAAAATGCGCCTCAGCTTTTGGCTGAGGCGCATTTGCGGGGGTGGTAGCGGTGCTATTGGCGACGTTCACACACGTGAACTATCGGGGCTTGCATGGCTATACGTTTCTGGCAGTTTGGACAACGTGGGTAGTCGCCCGTGCCATCACCCATGACCATAACCCATATTGCTTTCAACAAGCTCAGAAAACTTTTAAACATGACGTTTCCTCTCGTATTTTTGGCCTTTGTAGGCTGCCCTTAACTGTTTTCTATTATACATTTTTATAATAATTTGTCAAGCAGATAAATACCTGCTAAATTAAAGAAGATTATGGGTTTATCTATTGGCATTGTGGGGTTACCAAACGTGGGGAAGTCCACGCTCTTTAACGCACTCACTAAAAAGGGTGTGCCGGCGGAGAATTACCCCTTCTGCACCATTGACCCATCAGTGGGTGTGGTGGCCGTGCCCGATGAGCGCTTAGATAAATTAGCTGAGTTTTCTAAATCAGTTAAAAAAGTACCAGCAGCGGTAGAGTTTGTAGATATCGCCGGCTTGGTTAAAGGCGCTTCCACCGGAGAAGGTTTGGGTAATGCCTTCCTCTCTAATATTCGCGAGGTGGATGCCATTGTCGAGGTGGTGCGAGTGTTTGAAGATAAAAATGTCACTCATGTTTCTGGGGAGAAGTTGGACCCGATGAATGATGTTGAGACTATTAACTTAGAACTTATTTTAGCCGACTTACAAACGGTGACTAAACGCCGAGCCAATTTAGTTAGAGATATTAAACAAAATAAAAAGGAGGCCATTTTAGAAGACAGCGCTCTGGAGCGGATTGAAAAAGCTCTGCTCGCGGGCCAAATGGGGCGGACTATAACTTTAAATGATAAAGAGGCGCCCTTAATTAAGCAGCTGAACTTATTGTCGGTTAAACCTATTTTGTATGTTTTAAATGGTAAGGCTGGCGCACCTAAAGCCGATACTGCGCGCTTGCGCGAGTTTATTAAATCTTCCGGCTCTGAGTTTGTGGAGGTGGATGCCAAGGTAGAGCAAGAGTTGTCTGAATTAGAAACGGCTGATAAGTTAGAATTTAAACAAGAGTTGGGAGTAGAGGATGATGGGGTTAATGACCTTATCACCGCCGCTTACAGGCTCTTGGGGCTCATGAGCTTCTTCACCACTGGGCCCGATGAGACACGCGGCTGGACGATTAAGGTGGGGAGCACTGGGCCGGAGGCCGGTGCGGCAATACACACCGACTTTAAAGATAAGTTTATTAGGGCCGAGGTGATTGCTTGGGATAAATTATTGGAGGCCGGCTCTTACGCCGCCGCCCGCGAGAAGGGATTATTGCGCACCGAGGGTAAGGACTATATCGTCCAAAACGGCGATGTTATTGAGTTTAGAATATAGGCAACAAAAAACCCGCAGTTGCCCACGGGTTGCTTCTCAGAGAGAAGGTAAGACCTATTTATTAGTCCGGAGAGCTAGGTCACATCCACTTATTCCGGATATGCTTATATCCTAGCATACTGCCTATTTTCTGTCAAGTAGCTGAAGATGGTAGTGCGATAGAGTTTAGAATTTAGATAAAAGAAAACCGCGGGTACCGCGGTAGGGGGAGATAAAGTATTTAAGCCACCAAGGAGTTTTGGTGGGTAATGAACTCCGTTTTGACGACCCATTGTTTACCGATCTTTTCTAAAATGGAACAGGCATAAATAGTCTTTTGGTTAGGTTGGATAACCCGCCACTCCACAAGCACACAAGAGTTAAAAGACAAATTTTCCCACACCATTCTCGCTCGCTCTTTATGAGCTTGGGGCCAAAAGTCCAAACCCCTCTTAGTTCTCACTTTAGACCCCTGGGTAACCAAAGATATTAGCAAGATAGAAGACTCATAAAACCCATTAATGATAATTAGGTCTAAGCGATGACGCCAAATCTCCTTACCCATAAATATGGGGACCAAAACAATAATGAGAAAGAATATAATCTTTACCATTCCTAAACTCCTTTGTATGAACTAAGTCTAATTTAGAAGATTAGGCTATATAAAAAATAAGTCAATCGTGGTATAATCTAGCCATTAAGTAAATACAAATTAATTATGAAAAATGTACATATTTTGAAGTGGGTGCTGGTAGTCGCTATTGTGGTGGTTTTAAACTTGTTTTTTAACTTTGCCATTAAGTTGGCTTACGATGCCCCAGATTACAATCAGTTTTGCCCCCAACAGCAAGTAACCATTACCCCTGATAACCAAGACAAGTGTGTAGCCGTGGGCGGCGCCTGGACCGAGAATGTGGCCCCCATGAAGCCAGTAGCCGTAGGGGAGACAGTGGCTCGTGGTTGGTGCGACCCTAACTTTACTTGTCAGAAGAAGTATCAAACCGCTTTAGAGCTCTACAACCGCAATGTGTTTATTATCCTAGTACTAGCTGGTTTGGCCTCGTTAGTAATTGGCTTCTTTATCTCCAATATCAGCGCGGTGTCACTTGGTCTCTCTTTGGGTGGTGTGCTCTCGTTTATTATTGGTACGATCCGCTATTGGAGCAATATGGATGATTACCTCCGCGTTATTATCTTAGGTCTCGCCTTAGCCGCCCTCATCTGGCTCGGTGTCAAAAAAATTACCGACTAAATTATAGTTAAATTAAGCTCACAAATCCGCCCTAAAGGCGGGTTTTTGATTTTTGACAAGCGAGTGTTATACTGGCCCAATAAAATTCTGATGGAAAAATACGATCACAAGCAAGTAGAGGCGGCACAGCAGAAGAAGTGGTGGGATGCCGATATTGATAAGGTTGGGAGTCCCGCCCGAACGACTGACATAGTTCAGTCGGGCGGGGATCCTAATAAACCCAAAAGTTATATCTTAGACATGTTCCCTTATCCCTCGGGTGAGGGCTTACACGTGGGTCATCCTAAGGGCTACATTGCCACCGATGTTTACTCCCGGTTTAAAAAAATGCAGGGCTACAATATTCTCCACCCCATGGGTTGGGACGCCTTTGGTTTACCAGCCGAGAATTATGCCCTTAAAAATAAAATCCATCCTAAGGTGGCGGTAGATAAAAACATTGCCACTTTTAAGTGCCAATTAAAAAAGATTGGCTTTAATTACGATTGGGAGCGAGAGATCAACACCACCGATCCAGAGTATTATAAGTGGACGCAATGGATCTTCCTCAAAATGTTTGAACAGGGCTTGGCTTATGAGAGTTACGAGCCTATTAACTGGTGCCCCTCGTGCCAAACGGGCCTCGCTAACGAGGATTTAGACGGTGGTAAGTGTGAGCGCTGTGGCAGTGAGGTAGAGAAGCGCCCCATGCGCCAATGGGTGCTTAAAATTACCGACTATGCTGACCGCTTACTCAATGATTTAGACGCCAGTGATTATGTGCGGCCAGTAGTAGTGGATAATAAAAATCCTCATCAACCTGGCAAGCCGGTGGTAACTCGGCAAGTAGCGCACGCGATTGTTTTTGATCCTAAGACTAAAAAGTATTTAATTATTAGGAATAAAAAGCATGATTGGGACACGGTTATTATTGGTGGAGTTGAGCCGGGTGAGACACCGGAGCAAACGGCTCGCCGCGAGGTAAGGGAGGAGACGGGTTACACCGACCTCGAGTTTAAGCGAGTTTTAGGCGGACCCACCGAGGCGCATTATTATACTAAGCATAAAGGTGAGAATCGTATCGCCATTGCCCAAGCGGTTTATTTTGAGCTTAAGAGTGATGCCAAGATAGCTATTGCTGATGGTGAGGACGCCGATAATGAGGTGTTGTGGATTGATGGGGCCGATTTTGTCCCCGGTAAAATGGTTAACTCGGAGCTGCCTATTTGGCTGGAGCGCTTGGCCGACGAGAGTAAGGGTCAAGTTAAACCGTACTTAAACTGGCCCGAGTATATTAAAGAGAGCCAACGTAACTGGATCGGCCGCTCAGAGGGAGCAGAGATTTCTTTTGCACTTAATTTTATTAAAGATCCTAGTGCTAATGATAATCGCGGTCCCAATGGGGAAAGGGCAGAGTTAAAAGTTTTTACCACTCGAGCTGATACTATCTTTGGTGTTACTTACTTAGTTCTCTCACCCGAGCACTTATGGGTTACGTTGGCCACAGATGATAATCATGATGTTTTAGAAAATAAAGAAGAAGTTAGAGCTTATGTAGAAATGGTTAAAACTAAAACTGAAATTGAACGCACCAATGCCACTAAGGAAAAAACGGGAGTAGAAATTAAAGGAGTTAAAGCTATTAACCCAGCTAACGGGGAAGAGATCCCTATTTACGTTGCTGATTATGTTTTGAGTGGATATGGTACCGGCGCGGTAATGGCTGTGCCCGCCCACGACGAGCGAGATGCTGACTTCGCTACCAAGTTTAATCTATCTGTTTCTAATGCTGATTTAATTGATAAAGATGAAGCTATAAAAAAAGTCAGTGGCAAAAAAACAGTTAAATACAAACTTAAAGACTGGGTTTTTAGTCGGCAGAGGTATTGGGGCGAGCCGATCCCAATTATTCATTGTGATGGATGCGGGGCCGTTGCCGTACCCGAGGCTGATTTACCGGTTAAATTGCCCGAGGTGGAGCATTATGAGCCCGCTGGCACTGGTGAGTCACCCCTGGCCAATATTACCGACTGGGTCAATGTTAAGTGCCCTAAGTGTGGCGGTGAGGCCAAGCGTGAGACCAACACCATGCCCCAATGGGCTGGCTCGTCTTGGTATCACTTAGCTTATGTTTGCAAAGACCCTAAAGTTAAGGGTCAGCCCGCCACTTATAATTTACTCGCTAAAGAAAAATTGGATTATTGGAATCCAGTGGATGTTTATGTGGGCGGGGCCGAGCACGCCACCCGGCACTTAATTTATGCTCGCTTTTGGCACAAGTTTTTACAAGATATTGGGGTTGTTAGTCAGCCCGAGCCATTTACGGAGCTCCATAATGTAGGTTTAATTTTGGCCGAGGATGGCCGCAAGATGAGTAAGCGTTTTGGTAATGTGATCAATCCTGATGACATTATTGAGCTTTATGGTGCCGATAGTTTGCGTTTATATGAGATGTTTATGGGCCCGTTTGCCGATGAGATTACTTGGAGCACCAACAACATTATTGGTGTCCGCCGCTTTTTAGAGAAGGTGTGGCGCTTGAGAGATAAAGTGGGGGAGACTAAAACCGATGACAGTTTAAACAAAACTATTAAAAAGGTGGGGGAGGATATTGCCAACTTCCACTTTAATACTGCTATCTCGGCCATGATGATCCAAATTAACGCTTGGGATAAATTAGCCCTAGTTAATCAGGCTGATTATGAGTCTTTACTCAAGCTTTTAGCTCCTTTTGCTCCTCATGCGGCCGATGAATTGTGGCAAAGTTTGGGTCACAAGGAGTCTATCCACCTTGCCAAATGGCCGGAGTATGATATAAACAAGACTGAATCTAAAAGTTTTTTGCTAGTGGTCCAGGTGGCAGGCAAGGTGCGAGGGACAGTAGAGCTCACCGCCGAGGCCACGGAGGCCGAGGCTAAAGTGGCGGCCTTAAGTCTCCCAGAGGTAACCAAATGGTTAGGCGAGACCACTCCTCAAAAAACAGTCTACGTGCCGGGCCGGGTGATCAACTTTATACCCTAAATTCTCGAATGTTTGACCTATTATAAATAATGTGATATTATCTAAATATATGGCTAAACCAGCAAATCAAATTAACTTTAAACCCAAGGACGCGACTAAAAAATTGCTCGCGGTTTTGGCGCCTCGCGCTAAGGAGGTTATTAGCAAGCGCTACGGCTTAGATGAGGCTGGTAAACGCCAAACCTTAGAGGCTATTGGCGAGAAGTATGGCATCACCCGTGAGCGTGTGCGCCAAATTGAGAATGCCGCCCTCACCTCCATGAAGAAGTCGCCCGTTTTTGGCACTCTTAGCCCGATTTTTAATGATTTAAAACAAATTTTGGCCGACCATGGCGGGATTGTCCACGAGGGCAGTTTCCTCGAGACTTTGTCTAAAGATAAGTCCACTCAAAATCACACTCACTTCCTTTTAGTAATTGGTGATGCTTTTACTAAACTTAAAGAGGACGACGAGTTCCATCATCGATGGACCGTGGATGAGAAGTTGGCCGAGAAGGTGCACGACTCGATCCGCAACCTCTGCTCCAACTTTAACGAGCGCGATTTAATCTCTGAGGCTGAGTTAATCTCCAACTTTTTAACCGAGCTTAAGGATGTGACCAAGGATCCTAAGGCCGCTGAGTTTGCTAAGCGTTGGATCGCTTTATCTAAGCGTATTGGCCAAAATCCATTAGGGGAGTGGGGTCTCTCTGACTCACCTAATGTCCACATGCGTGGTATCCGTGACTTTGCCTTCTTGGTTTTGCGCCAACACGGCTCACCAATGCACTTCTCGGAGGTGGCCAAACAAATTACTAAAACTTTTGGTAAAAAGGCTCATCCCGCTACTTGTCACAATGAGTTAATTAAGGACTCACGCTTTGTGTTAGTTGGCCGTGGTTTATACGCTTTAACCGAGTGGGGTTACTCGCGCGGAGTAGTCGCCGAGGTAATTAAAAACATTCTTAAGAAGAGTGGTCCTCTAACTAAAGAGGAGATCCTCACCAAGGTTAAAAAGGAGCGCTATGTTAAAGACAACACTATCCTCGTTAATCTCCAAAACTCTAAATTCTTTAAAAAGGACAAGCAAGGCCGTTACGCTATTGCTTAAAGCTTAAACAAAAACGCTGTCTGGTATATAATAACGCCATCCCTATGGCGTTTTTGTTTTACAACTTTTACTTTTTTTGGAGCAAAGTGGGCTTCTTTTTTATCTACCTTTTACCGATCCCGCTAACAGTCTTATGCTGGCGACTTTATTTGCTTTATATCCGCACCGACTATCTCCATAAATTAGAGTGGTTAATGCTGGAGATTAAGATCCCACGCGAGATTCTTAAATCACCCCAAGCCATGGAAGTGGCACTCTCTGGTTTACACCAACCGGGTGAGGGCAGTTTAATTGATCAATATATTAAGGGCCGCGTCCGGACTTGGTTCTCTTTAGAGATGGTGTCTTTAGGTGGGGAGGTGCGCTTTTTTATCCGAACTGAGAAAAAGTTTAAGAACTTAGTGGAGTCTCAACTTTACTCGCAATACCCCGGGGTGGAGATCTTTGAGGCTGATGATTATACCCAATTTGTACCCTACGGCGCCGAGGGCTCTAATTGGTCGCTCTTTGGCGCCGAACTCCAATTTACCAAAGAGGATCCTTACCCGATTAAAACTTATGTTGATTACGGTTTAGATAAAGATCCTAAAGAAGAGTTTAAAATTGATCCTATAACTCCGATTATTGAGTTATTAGGCTCTGTTGGGCCAGGTGAGCAGCTTTGGATCCAGATCCCTATCATGGCCACCAAGGATCGATTTAAAAAGCCCGCTACCTGGTTTGGGAGGCAAAATTGGCGTGATGAGGGCCAAGCCGCGATTAAAAAGATTGTGGAGAAGTATGCTCGCACTAACGCTGAGGGAGAGTCATTCTCTAGCGAGCTCTCGGTACCCAAGGCCGAGCGGGATGTGATTGAGGCGATTAGTAAATCCATTTCTAAACTCGGTTTTGATTGCGGCATCCGCTTAATGTACTTAGCGCCTGAAGATAAATTCCAGCCCAGCAATATTGCCCGCATGCTCTCATCTTTTAAACAATTTGGCTCTTTAAATTTAAATGGCTTTAAACCATTACGGACGACTAGCTTTGACTATCCGTGGCAAAATCCTTTTGGCTTCCGCTTGGCCATGTTGAAACGGAAGATTTTTGAGGCCTATCGCCGACGCGCCTACTTTTATTGGCCCTACCAACAAAAGCCTCTCGTTTTAAATACCGAGGAGTTAGCCACCATCTACCACTTCCCAGGTCAAGTGGCGGAGACCCCAACGATAGGACAC
>CAZIEN010000022.1:8934-9404 GCA_964538315.1 uncultured Candidatus Saccharibacteria bacterium | reverse complement strand
TGCCTACACCCTTCTCTTGGTTTAGTTGCTCCTTACGTGAGAGATGTAGACATAGAACTGATTGAAAAGTTGAGGACCCTCTTCTATAACCGCTGTAAATTATCACAGGCTAATTTCTGTAAAGAACATCGTAATCTTAGTAAGTGGCTGGAGACTAATTATCCTATTATTGATAATAATGATCCACGTTTTGGTAAAGGTGTGTGTGCTGGTTGGTCGGAATTTGTATTAAAGATTGCTTATCTAGCTGATTTTGTGGGGGAGTGTGCGAGTACTCCAACAGCCGAGGTGCCTACTGATAATAATGCTAACTTAGCTTCTACTGGTTTATTAGAATTTTTAAACTCCTTATTTAATCAATTACTTCGGCCAATTCTAACTAATTAGAGAAGCAAAAACCCCGCGGTTAAGCGGGGTTTTTGATCTGGGGTAGCTATAAGCCGAATTCTGTATCCCTCGATAAATCTCGG
>CAZIEN010000022.1:7036-8924 GCA_964538315.1 uncultured Candidatus Saccharibacteria bacterium | reverse complement strand
CTCGGGACGATAATTATTCATCTGGGCCCAACATTACTGCTGGGCTCTAGCGGCACTTCCCGCCACTCACGTGTGGGGGCGGGACACGACCTTGCACTTGGGTAAGGATTTAGCCGTTTCACCCCCGCCTTACAGCGGGATTAACCCCGAAGGGTTCCTTCTCTTTTCAGATTAGGCGTCACTGCTCGCACCTCTCGTTTTACAACGGACGGGCGTTACCCGCTACCCGGCTGCCTGCCTTACGGCGGACAAGTGTTCGGACTTTCCTCCCCTTCGTCCGCTAAAGCGTCCTCAGGGGCAATTATCTACTACCACCTGGCTCTATTTTACACCTTTTTAACTAATTAGTCAAATGGTATTTAGACAGTTTTTTGCCTCCACTGCCAGTTTTGGTTTTAAAATGCTCTAAGGCCGAGATACTATAAAAGCGATACTTATTTTTAGGGTCACGGATAGCCTTTAATTTGCCAGTTTTATCCCAATTCCTTAAGGTCTCCACCGAGACATTAAGGATCTCAGCCGCTGATTTGATGGTAATTAAGCCTTTGGGCATATAATAGTTGGCGCTAGAGTGGGCTTATAATATAATGGTCTATATGATCAAAGCAAGCCAGCCGGTTATTTTGCCGGCCCCCTTCTCTTTTAACAAACTCGCTAGCCGCCTATTATACGCTTTAATTGTTTTATTACCTATCTTATTTTGGCCCGGCTCCCTCTTTAGTTTTGAGGGGATTAAAAAATACTTTTTTTTGGCCATCGTTTTAGTAATTTTGGCTTCGTATCTCTTCAATAGTTGGCGCGAGCGTCATCTCCACCGTTTGTCCTCTTTGTGGCTCGTTGCCTTATGGGCCCCCACTTTAGTCGCTTTGTTTGCTAGTTTAGCCTCGCCCTCACCACGGCAATCTTTAATTGGTCTAGGCGTAGAGACAGATACTTTTTTCTTCCTCATCTTCCTGTCCTTATTGGCTACCTTGGTGCCACTTTTGTGGCGGAGTAAACGAGAGGTGTTTAATGCCTTACTATTTTTACTATCAGTTGGTTTAGGGGTGATGTTGTTCCAAATTTTACGGGTTGGACTGGGTAATTTTACGATGCTAAGTGTTTTTTCCTCACCAACAGTTAGTTTAATTGGTAAGTGGAATGAGATCAGCATTTTTAGTGGCTTCATCTTCCTTCTTAGTTTGGCCTTTATTAAGTTTTTACCCTGGCGGCGGACACCCCTTTTGGGTGGCCTAATTGTAGCTACCCTTACCACTTCACTTTTAATTATTTTATTTATTAATTACTGGTTAGTTTTGTTTGCTGTGGGTTTGGGCGCTATCTTTATTTGGTTGGTTGATATTAAAAAACCGAGTTTTAAATTTAAGTGGTCAGCTTGGCGATCATTTTTGGCTTGGCCATTACTCTTGGGATTAGCCTTCTTATTTTTGAGTTGGTTTGGTCAACCAGGTAACTTTAGTTCTACTTTTAAGACTGAGTTTGACTTAGGTGTCACTATCTCTAATCTTAATAATAAGTTTGGGGTGGCGTCTTTAGAGGTTTCACCATCTTGGGCCGGGACATGGGTGCTGGCTAAAAGTGTTTTAAATAGTCAGCCGGTATTAGGAGTGGGGCCCAATAAATTCTCAACCCAATGGTTTAAAGCTCGACCACTTGAGGTTAATGAGACACCTTTTTGGCAAGATGAGTTCCGGAGTGGGGTTGGCTTAATCCCTACGGCCTTTGTAACTATGGGCTTGGTGGGTTTTGCCGCCTACTTATTTTTATTAGGAGTTATTTTATGGTCAGGTTATCGTTTGTGGCGAGAGCGAGAGACTTTAGACAGTTTAAGTAAGGGGATTAATTTAACCGTTTTCATTTTAACTGTTTATTTATGGTTCTTTAATGT
>CAZIEN010000022.1:0-7026 GCA_964538315.1 uncultured Candidatus Saccharibacteria bacterium | reverse complement strand
ATACGCCAGGGATTGTTATTTTGGCCTTAACCTCTTTACTTACTGGTTTATTAATTACTAATCAAACTGGTTTAGAGACAGATGAACACCAAGCAACTGAAAAGTCTACCGGCTGGCTAAATAACTTTTTTACCACCTTCGGTTTCTCGGGCGGGTTAATTGCTAGCTTTGTTCTCTTGGCTTTGGTGGGTCAAAGTTTTTGGTCTAACTTGTCTTATAATCGTGGTTTAATTAAAGCTTTAAGTGGTGACTTAACTAAAGGTGAGATACTAATGGCTAAGGCCGCTAGTTTAAATCCTAATGACTTATTTTATCGATCATTAGTTGAGGTGGACCTCTCTTTTTTAGACACCTTACTAAGAGACCAAAAGGTTAATCAAGAGGAGGCTAAAACTCGTTTCCAAAATATTCTCTCGGCTAGTATTGGTAATGCTAAAGCCGCTCGGGATTATGATCAAACTAATTATTTAAACTGGGTATATCTAGGCCGAGTGTATGAGGCGGTGGTACCCCTTAAGGTTAATGGCGCTTACGAGGAGGCGGTTAAAGTTTATACTAAAGCTAAAGATTTAAACCCTAATTTACCCTCGGTTTGGCTCAACCTAGCTCGTCTAGAGATTACAGCTGGCAATACTCTAAAGGCCAGGAATTATTTGGACCAAGCGTTAAAGCTTAAACGCAATTATACGGAGGCAATCTTTGTTTTAGCTCAACTAGATACTAGCTCTGGTAATTTAAATCGAGCCATTGGTTTAGCGGAGCAATCGGTTAAAATCTCGGGTAATGATCCCGTGGCCTACTTTAGTCTCGGACTCCTTAAGTATCAAGCCAAAGATTATGTGGGAGCACGAGCGGCATTAGAGCCAGCGGTTCAACTTAATCCTAATTATGCCAATGCCCGTTACTTCTTAGGTTTAACCTATGATGTGTTGGGCAATAAAACCAAAGCCTTAGAACAATTCCAAATTATTTTAAGTACCAATGATTTACCGGAGATTAAACAGATTATCCTTAATCTCCAAGCTGGCCGCGGAGCCTTGGTAAATACCGCGCCGCCAGCGCCGGAGGATCGTAAAAAGCTTCCGGTTAAAGAGAAGGGTAATTAAACTATGGTCGGTCGGCTTTTAAATTTATTATCTAAAGAGATCGGCGGCCTCCATGAGGCCGCCTTCTTGTTGGCCGTTTCCGCTTTACTATCGCAACTCTTGGCTTTACTTAGAGATCGTCTCCTAGCCTTTACTTTTGGGGCGGGGAGTAATTTGGATGTTTATTATGGCGCCTTCCGTTTACCTGATTTAATTTATGTATCTATTGCTTCCTTTGTCTCGGTGACAGTCCTTATCCCCTTTATTATTGAGGGTTTAAATAAAGGCGACCATTTGGGGGTTAAAAAATTTGTTGATGAACTATTTACTCTTTTTACACTTGTGATGATTGCGGTTTCGGTAATTGCCTTTTTGGCCTTACCATTTTTAGCGCCTTATTTGGCGCCTGGTTTTACCTCCGAGCAACAGGCTCAATTAGTATTACTAGCCCGAGTAATGCTTCTCTCTCCCTTCTTGCTCGGCATCTCTAACTTATTGGGGAGTGTGACTCAAGGGTTACATAAATTTTTTGTTTATGCTTTAAGTCCGATTTTTTATAACTTGGGGATTATTTTAGGGGTGATCTTTTTTTATCCCTTTTTTGGTTTAACTGGTTTGGCTTGGGGTGTGGCCTTGGGAGCCTTACTACACTTAGGCATTCAACTTCCCACCTTGGCCCGAGCCGGCTTTTGGCCTACTCCTCGTCAGCCCCGGCAGTGGGGTAAGATTAAGGATATTATTATTATCTCCTTACCCCGGACTATTACTTTAGGTGCCCATCAACTTTCACTCTTAGCCCTTTTATCTTTAGCCTCCACTTTATCAGTGGGAGCAATCGCTATCTTTAACTTCGCTTGGAATTTACAATCAGTACCACTGGCGATTGTGGGAGTAAGTTACTCGGTGGCCGCCTTCCCTGCTTTGTCGCGCTTGTTTGCTCAAGGTGACCGGGAGGAATTTTTAAATCAAATCCGCACCGCTTTTAGGCATATTGCTTTTTGGTCAATGATTGCGACGGTCTTTTTTGTGGTCTTACGAGCCCAAGTGGTGCGGGTGATTTTAGGCAGTGGCCGTTTTGGTTGGACGGAGACGAGGTTGGTGGCAGCGGCCCTGGCCCTCTTTGCGATCTCGGTGACAGCCCAAAGTTTAGTCCTGCTCTTTGTCCGTGGTTATTATGCGGCGGGTCGGACTAGAGTGCCATTTTGGACTAATACCCTGTCTTCATTATTGATTATTGTTTTAGCTTATGGCTTCCATTTAATTTTCCAAACTTGGTCTTTTGGGCAATTTTTTCTAGAGAGTCTTTTCCGGGTAGATGATTTACCGGGGACGGTGGTACTAGTATTACCGCTCGCTTTCTCTATTGGCTTGATTGTTAATTTAATTTTATTGCTGGGCTTTTTTCATCATGATTTTGGGGGGTTGAGCCGCGCCGCCTGGCGGGCGGCGCGGCAATCCCTCGTGGCCTCCATCTTTGGTGGCTTTGTCGCTTATCAGGGACTTAATTTACTCGCCTTAAAACTAGATCTCAATACCTTTAAAGGTATCTTCCTCCAAGGTTTGGCGGCTGGTTTAGCTGGCCTTTTCTCTACCTACTTATTATTGGTGGTGATGGGGAATAAAGAGGTTAAAGAATTAACCACTACTCTCCACCACAAGTTTTGGCAGGCGCGACCGTTTGCTCCCGAGCCCGAGGAACTTTAAACCTGGCGGGCGTCGCATTTTATTGCTAGAGTAGCAAAGTTATGGACCAAGCTCATATCCGCAACTTCTCCATCATTGCTCACATTGACCATGGTAAAAGCACCTTGGCCGATCGGCTTTTAGAGGTCACCGGCACGATTGAGAAGCGCAAGATGAAGGAGCAAGTCTTAGACTCCATGGATTTAGAGCGTGAGCGGGGGATCACTATTAAGATGCAACCAGTCCGGATTAATTATCAGGGCTACTTGCTTAACTTAATTGATACTCCGGGGCACATCGACTTCTCTTATGAGGTGTCGCGAGCCCTTAAGGCCGTGGAGGGAGTACTCCTCTTAGTGGACTCTACTCAGGGGGTGCAAGCCCAAACTTTTACCGTACTAGCGATGGCCGAGGAGTTGGGCCTCACTATTATCCCAGTGATTAATAAAATTGATTTACCTCATGCCCGGGTGGAGGAGACCAAACAAGAAATTTTTAAATTACTACCCAATTTTAAAGGTGAGATTTTAGCGGTCTCGGGTAAAACGGGTGAGGGTGTAACCGAGCTGTTGGCCGAGATTATTAAAAAGATCCCACCGCCGCAATCGGAGTTTAATACAGCTACCGGCAGCCGCTCACTCGTTTTTGATTTTGAATACTCAACTCATCGGGGAGTGATTGTGTATGCTCGGGTGTTGGACGGCGAGGTAAAGGTGGGCCAAGAGTTAATGTTTGCTCACTCGAGGGAGAAGTTTGTGGTCCAAGAGGTGGGACAATTTGCACCCCAAAAACAAAAGGCCGATAAATTAATGGCCGGTCAAATTGGTTATGTGGTGACGGGGATTAAAAATCCCGAGAACGCCGCCGTGGGTGATACTATTACCACTGCCACGGCACCACTACCAGCGGTGCCGGGTTATCGGGCGCCACGGCCGGTGGTGTGGGCCTCCATTTACCCCGAGGGGCAGGATGATTTTAATGCTTTGCGCCAAGCGCTCTTGCGACTTAAACTCTCCGACTCCTCACTCTCGTTTGAGGAGGAGTCCTCGGGCGTGTTGGGGCGTGGCTTCCGCACTGGCTTCTTGGGGATGCTTCACTTAGAGATTATTACCGAGCGCCTGCGGCGCGAGTTTAACCTACAATTAGTTATTGCCACGCCCACCACCAGTTATGAGTTAACTAATGAGCAAACGGGCGAGGTGGCGCTAATTTACTCACCACACCTTTTCCCCCTAGATACTAAGGGTTTTAGTATCCGCGAGCCATGGGTGAAGGTTAAAATTATTGTCCCGCCCGATTATATCTCGGCTTTGGTTAAACTCTTCCATGATCATGAGGTCATCTCCACTAGCACTAGTACTTGGAGTGAAACGCGCACAGCACTTGATTTAGAGATGCCGCTCCGTGAGTTGATGCGGAACTTTTTTGACGAGGTTAAAAGCGCGACCTCGGGCTTTGCCTCATTGTCTTATGAGTTGGCCGACTTGCGCGCCGCGGATGTGACGCGCTTAGATATTTTAGTTAATGGCGAGATTGTGCCGGCTTTTACCCGTATTACCTCGCGCCGGCGAGTGGAGTTTGAGGCTCGGGCCGCCGCCACTAAACTTAAAGAGTTAATGCCTCGTCAACTGATTATTATTAAAGTCCAAGCCCAAGCTTTGGGCCGGATTGTGGCCTCGGAAACGATCCCGGCCTTACGTAAGGATGTGACTGACTATTTATACGGTGGTGATATTACTCGTAAAATGAAGCTGCGCGAGAAACAAAAGAAGGGTAAGAAGAAAATGCAAAAACTCGGGAAGGTAAATATCCCCGAGCAAGTCTTCTTAAAAATGATGGTTCAGGATAGTAACGGGAAGGCGTAAAGGACGATCATCGACAAAATTACTAGTAACCCAACTATTGCCGTGAAGACCTGGAAGCCTCGTTGTTTTTTGAGATGAAACATAGAGTTATGTTAGTATAATGTCACTATGGAGAGAAGGCAAGGGAGGAGGGAGGTTAATCCACTTTGGCGTTTATTAGCCTTTGGTCTTTTGGTAATAGTTATTTTACTCACCCACTCGGTGTGGCGCGTGTGGGGGAAAAATGAGGCCAGCCGGGCGGCTAGGGCCGAGGCCGAGGCTCAACTAGCCATTGTAGCGGCCCGTCATGAGGCCCTAGAGGCCAAGGTGGGCAAATTAGAGACCCCGCGGGGCCAAGAGGAGGAGGTGAGGAAAAACTTCCCCGTCGCCCGGGAGGGCGAGGAGGTAGTGATTATTTTAGACGATAACGCCACTACCACTATCCCCATTGGTAAAAAGCCAGCTGGTTGGTGGAAGAAGTTTTGGCCATTTAATAATTAAACAAAGCGCGGGTATGGTCTAATGGCATGACGCGACCTTCCCAAGGTTGAGACGGGAGTCCGATTCTCCCTACCCGCACAAAAATATGAAGAAAGATATCTTCTATGAAATTAAGAAGCGTTACGGGAAGTATTCAAGCTTTGCTATTTGGAATGACAGTAATATTGACGATCTTGAATTTATTGAAAAAAACAAAACCCATCTCCATGGGCGAGTAATCTTCGAAGCTTATAATGCAAGTGCACAGATTAATAATTTACAGAATTTTCACTTTACTCATCAAGGAGGTAGGGATTTGTGGCTAGCGAGAAGTATTGGTAAACAGCCCAATCTTAAAGGATCTTACATGACGGACTTTTTCAAGGGAGATTTCGCAAGAATAGAAAACAGTGTTGTTGTAAACAAGAAGATAATTGAAAATAATAGGAAGGTTTTGGATGAAGAAATTACCCTCTTGGGAGAAAGAGAACATATTCTTGTGGCAATTGGTCGAAAATCTGAAAAAATTATCAAAGATTGTGGTATGAAATGCGAGTATATACCACACTACGCAGGGCGTATTTCTTGGAAAGATTTTGAGCAAAAAGTTTCAGAATTAAGAGATAGATTGAAAAATAGGCAAATAGTATGACCTTAAACTTTATAAAAAATGTGGAGGATTTTGAGTGCGGGCACTGCGGGAGCCAAGTGGTGGGGGATGGTTATACCAATCATTGCCCGGTATGCTTGTGGAGTAAGCATGTGGATATTTACCCTGGTGATAGGGCCAATGAGTGCCAGGGCCTCATGCGCCCTAAGAGCCTAGAGTTAATAGGTGGAGAGTATATTTTAACCCATCAATGCGTAGAGTGTGGTGGGGAAAAGCGAAATAAAGTGAGTAAAAATGATGACATTTCCGGCTTTTTAAGCGATATGTTAAAATAGATCTACTTATGAAAACAGTCAAAATTTATACCACCCCTACCTGCCATTACTGTAAAATGGCTAAAGCCTTTTTTAACGAGCACAATGTGGCTTATGAGGAGCACGATGTGCAGGCCGATTTAACCGCTCGCCAAGAGATGCTTACTAAAAGTGGTCAAATGGGCGTGCCGGTAATTACTGTGGACTCTGACTTAGTAGTTGGCTTTGACGAGGAGCGCCTGACCGCTTTACTCGGAGTTTAATTATTTTTTTTGTATGTCTCGCTTTGCGGTGACGCTAATTTTAGGCCTCCTAATACTGGCCTTATTGATAGCGGGCGGTTGGTGGTTACTTAATCAGTCATCTATTAATGCCGGCCCTCAGATTAATGAAAAATGGCTTAACTATGAGGATAAAACTTTAGGTCTGGCCTTTAGTTATCCGGCCGAGTATGAGGTGGTGCCGGGCAGTCCGCTTACTCTCCAAGCTAAGTATCCAACCCAAGCTCAACTCCGGGGTCTCTTGCCGGTTAAAATTTATCTCCAAGCTTATCCTACAGCCACCTCTACCTTTACTAGTTTTACGGCTGATTTAAAAGATAACTTAATTTTAAATTTAGCTTGGGCAGCCCATAAAAATGACGTTGATGATATTAATACTAAAATAAGTCAGGGCACTGTAGCTAAAGATGAGGGGGCCAGGCAGCTGGTGGCGCTAGAGCAAGATATAAATGAGGAGGTTTTGGGCTATAAAGATCGCTATAGTTTTAAAGATGAAAATATTAATGGTCTTAATGCCTTAACTCATACGCGCGATGTTTATACTGGTAATAGTAAATTGCTCGAGACTTACTTTGACTGGGGCGGTAAGGCTTTAATCTTTACCAGTGAGGCCGACAACACCCTCCTTGATCGTCTCTACCACTCTGTGAAGAAGATCTAATTTTTGGTGCCCTCGGCAGGAATCGAACCCACATTAATCCCTTAGGACGGGACTGTTCTATCCATTGA
>CAZIEN010000021.1:310-9405 GCA_964538315.1 uncultured Candidatus Saccharibacteria bacterium | reverse complement strand
CTTGGCCTTTGGGGCGAAAAAAGCGTTGCCCGCGGCGCGGACATTCTCCTCGGTCAGTAAGGTCTCAACAACCTTACCAGCACCCGAAAACGACTCGATAGTCGTCACTGTTGCCGTCGTGATTTTGCCTACTGACTGACATATTTCATCAGTCGATCTGGTGGCCTCCTTTTTGATGTGGAGGTAAAGCAGAACAACAAAAACGACAGAAACAACAAGTGGCGACCAGGTGATAATGTTATAGATCATTGAAGATCCCCTTAAGTTGTAATGTTATACCTTCTACCTTATATTATACACCCAAAAGTTATATTTGTCAATAGGTCAAAAAAGCCCCTATTTAGGGGCTAATCACGATCATTAAATGTGCTATTACTGACAAATTATCGGACTAAACCAGTTATAGAGAAGTCGGCGCCACCAACTCCTATAAATCCGATCTATCCTTAATAATTCCTTACCAAAAGGAGTTAGGTGAGCCGTATTCACAAATTCCCCGGTACTAGTATCGAAGCCTTGCCGAATTATACCGACGGACTCTAAGCGATCAGCTAAAAGAGTGTGCTGGTCAGAAACCACGTTGGAATGATCAATTTCTTCCAAAAGATCAATTTCACGAGCACTCAATACTGACATTTATCTATCCTCCCTTATTTGTAACCTACCTTTATTTTATCACACCTTAGTACTCGCGCATTGAGAGTTGGGCGTTGATTTGCTTGATGAAGTCGAGTACCACTGAAACAACGATGAGGAGTGAAGTACCGCCAATGGCTAAAGATTGAATACCGGTTACCTCTTTAAGTAAGAGTGGCAACATCGCAATCACACCAAGGAAGACAGCGCCCACCAGGGTGAGGCGATAAAGCACCTTCCCAATAAAGTCCATCGTTTGCTGACCAGGGCGGATACCCGGGATAAAGGCGCCCGACTTTTGTAAGTTATCGGCAATAGCTTTAGGGTCAAAGGTCACAGCGGAGTAGAAGAAGGTAAAGATAAAGACGAGTAAGAAGTAAGTTAAGGCATAAGCCCAAGCGTTGTTAATAAAGGCAAATAAACCGTTGGAGATAGTATGGAGGATAGTGTTGGTAGAGGTGGCAAAGAAGTTGGCAATCATCTGAGGGAAGAGGAGGATGGAGAGAGCAAAGATAATTGGCATCACGCCAGCGTTGTTTAAACGGATTGGCAAGTAAGTAGAGATGCCGCCATACACCTTCATCCCCCGGACGCGTTTGGCATAGGTAACAGGGATCGGTCGCTCGCCCTCGGTCATAATAACAACGCCCGCAATAATGGCGATACCAGAAACAATAAAGCCTAAGAGTAAAGGTAAGTCGGAGGCGGTCCAGTTAACCGCTAATTGACTAATAGTGGAGGGCAAGCGAGCCATAATACCCGAGAAGATAAGGAGCGAGATACCATTGCCAATACCATACTCGGTAATCAGCTCGCCCAACCACATTAAGAGCACCGAGCCGGCGGTAACCACCAAGAGGGCGGTAAGTTTATCAAATAAAGACAGCGGTAATAAAATACCCTGACGATCTAATACGGTTAATAAAGCAAAGCCTTGGATCAGGGCAAGCGGTACGGTGAGTAAGCGCGAGTATTGCGCCATCTTGCGGCGGCCAGCATCTCCATCCTCATGATAAAGCTCTTTAAGCGAGGGGAAGATGAGGGTTAAGAGCTGCATAATAATAGAGCCGGTAATAAATGGCCCCACACCAAGCATCATGATGGAGAGGTTAGATAAACCACCACCCGAGAAGATGTTGAGTAAACCAAAAAATTGGTTATCGGAGAAAAAGCGCTCAAGCGCCAAGCGGTCTACCCCGGGGATAAAAATAGTGGCACCCAAGCGGAAGAGGGCCAAAATTAAAACCACAAATAAAATCCGACGACGTAACCCGGCATCTTCTGCAATGAGCCGTAATTTAGTAAAAAACGCGTTGATCATAAAAAGATTATTCTAACTTACCGCCCGCGGCCTCAATTGCTTTTTTGGCACCGGCCGAGAACTTAAGACCCTTAAAGTTAAGCGCCTTAGTTAAACCCTCAGAGCCAATAATTTTAATCTCGCGCTCGCTGCCCATGATAACCTTCTTATCTTTTAAAGAAGCGAGGCTCACTAACTCCCCTGCTTTAAAAGCGCGCTCTAAAGCTGGGAGGGCCACGGTTTTCATCCTGGCGCCAATAATTTTGTTAGAGTTTTTACCGCGACCGCGTTGCTTAGGCAACTTCTTAATCATATCGCGGATCTCCGGGCGGATCTTGTGACCAGCGCGGGCCTTTTGACCCTTGGTGCCGCGACCAGCAGTGGTACCACGCTTACCACCCCGACCAACTTGGCGGGAGCGCTGACGCTTAGTCTTACTTTTTACCTCGTGTAATTGCATAAAATTATTTTTAGGCGGCCCGCTTCTTAAGAGCACTTAAGGCCTTAATGGCGGCGCGGGCATTGTTTAACTTGTTCTTACTGCGGGAGAGGATCTTAGCATTAACATCCTTAACGCCAGCCAACTCGAGCACATTGCGCACCGAGCTACCGGCGATTAAACCCTTACCTGGACTTGGCTTCATAATTAAAACGGCGCTCTTAAACTTGGCCTCGGTCTCATGAGGGATGCTACCGGTCTTAGTAAGAGGCACGGTGATCATATTTTTCTTGGCTTGGTTTAAGGCCTTATCGATAGCCAAGGAGGTATCGGAGGCTTTACCCAAACCCACACCTACCTTGCCCAACTTATTACCAGCTACCACCGTCACCGAGAAGGAAAAGCGGCGGCCACCAGCCATCACACGCGCTACCCGACGGATAGATACCATCTTGTGATCGTACTCGGGCTTCTCACGAGGCGCACCATCACGGCCGCCGCGGCGCGGAGCGCCGCCACCACGATTGTTACCACCGCGACCAAAGCCGCCCCGGCCACCTTGGCCGCCTGGTCGTTGCTGATTGTTGTTAGTTGGTGTAGCCATAAAAATTTAAATTAAAATTGGAGACCGCCCTCGCGTGCGCCATCAGCTAAAGACTTAATTTGACCCAAGTAACGATAGCCACCGCGATCAAACACTGCCCTCTCTACCTTGTGCTCCTTGGCAGCTTTAGCAATAGCCACACCCACTTTGGCGGCGCCACCCTTAACCTCTTTACTGGAAGCGGCGGCTAAAGTTTTACCCACGCTGTCATCAATAAGTTGAGCGTAAATAAATTTACTGGAGCGGAAGACCGACAAGCGGGGGCGCTCGGTTGTACCCACCACCTTAGCCCGTACCCGGTTATGGCGGATAGTGCGAGGATTATTATTTTTAGCGCGGAATTTAGACATAAAATTATTTTAAGCGGCGGTCTTTTTACCCTGCTTGCGGAGAACATGCTCGCCCACATAACGGATACCCTTACCCTTGTAAGGCTCGGTAGGCTTAAGAGCTCGGATCGAAGCGGCAAATTGACCCAAGGTCTCTAAGTCATTACCCTTAATAGTCATATTACCCTTCTCCACTGCTACCTTTAAACCAGCCGGGATCGCCATTTTAACTGGATGAGAGAAGCCCAGCTCCAAAACCACATTCTCACCTTGGACGGCGGCCTTAAAACCAATACCCTCAATAATTAACTCTTTAGTAAAACCAGTGGTCACACCCGTAACCATATTGCGGATGTGGGCAGCGTAGGTGCCCCAGAGTGGATTAAGGGTAGAGTTCTCCCGAGCGTTGCGACCAGCGGGAGCCAAGGTAATCTCACTACCCTCAATTTTAAGCGCGATCTTATCATTAAACTCGCGCTTAAGCTCACCGAGGGGGCCCTTAATGGTTAAAACACCAGCATTAAAAGCGGCCTCCACTTTGGCGGGTAAAGTAATTGGTTGTTTGCCGATACGTGACATAAAAAAATTAGGACCAAATGGTAAAGAGTAACTCGCCACCCACCTTATCGGTCATGGCCGCCTTAACAGTTTTAAGACCTTTAGAGGTAGAGATAATAGCGGTGCCACGAGAGCTCTTAACCCGAGGTAACTCGCGCGACTCTACATAGACGCGACGGGAGGGCTTAGACACCCGCTTAACGCCGGCGATCTTAGTCTCGCCACCTTGGTAATTTAACTCACACTGGATGAGTTGATGATTCTTTTTACCACCCTTGGTGACAGACTTTAAATAACCCTCGCTCTCCAATAACTTGGCGATAGCAAATTTTAAATTAGAGTGACCAACTGTCACGCTAGGTAAACCCGCCTTACCAGCGAGTTTTAAGCTATTAATCATGTCAGCAATGGGATCCATAAAATTATATTTATAGTGAAAGTAGTTGAACTACCAAGAGGACTTCTTAATCCCAGGGATTTTACCCTCGTTGGCTAGCTCACGGAAGCAAATGCGGCACAAACCAAAGTCTCGCATAAAGGCTCGCTTACGACCACAACGGAAACAACGACGAACAACCCGAGAGGCAAACTTGGGTGTCTTTAGAGCGCGGACTTTAGTTGAAGTTTTAGCCATCTAAATAAATAAATTGGCTCCTAGGAGCCAGGCTTAATCCTAACAAACCAAGCCCCCTCTGTCAAATAAGGCTTTTTGACCCCTTTTTAAGCCCAAAATTAAAGGCCCCGGGAGGGGGCCTTGATCTTAGAAACTGGGATTTACTACTGACTAACCACTAGAAGAAACATTACTTCCTTCTTTTCTTTTCCCTGATCGTCTGTATACTCCCAGGCTGTAATGAGTTCATCTATCCTATTAACACCCAGGGTTTTCCCTCCCTTTGAATCAACCAACAGAATCGCACGGCGAAAAAGAGTCTCATTGTGGACTAAAACTTGAACACTGGGGCAACCACAACGAAGCAAGTTGACCACGACCATGAAACAACTTACTCCGAAAGCTCTTTCATCTACAAATGGTACCATCCCTGGTATGACAGAGATGACATTACTTCCTTGGATCAGATTGCTTTGCACAATATTATCCTCCAATTGGTTTAAATTACTAATGTCCTAATTTTTATATCTACCATAAAAATCAAAACCCGCCAAGGGGCGGGTTTTGGGAGGGTAATTTGGGAGAAATTATTTTTTGAAGGGGAAGCCGAGGTGAGTCAGGAGAGCGAGCGCTTGCTCTTTAGTTTTAGCACTCGTTACCACGGTAATAGAGAGGCCAAAGACATCTTTTAAATCTTGGTCGGCGGTCTCAGGGAAGATGGAGTTCTCCTTTAAGCCTAAGGTGTAGTTACCAATCTCATCCACACTGCCCGGATTAAGACCCTTAAAGTCACGCATGCGTGGGATCGCCACATTAATAAGCTTATCGAGGAAGCCCCACATCTGCGCGCCACGCAGAGTTACCGCCATACCGATGATCTCACCTTGGCGGAGTTTAAACGAGGCAATAGATTGCTTGGCACCACGAGGGGAGGGCTTTTGACCGGTAATTTTACCCAAGCGCTCAGCCACAAGCTCGTTGCGCTTTTTATCTTTGGCCTTGCCGGTACCCGAGTTAACCACTACCTTTAACACACGAGGTAAGGCGAGATCATTTTTAATCCCGAGCTCTTTTTTAAGCTCTGGCTTAATATCTTGATAAACTTTAGCGAGACTTTTCGTTTTCATAAAATTATTTAAATGGCTTTACCGCACTTAGCGCAGAGGCGAGTCTTTTCTTTACCACTAATCTTCATCTTTACGCGTACACCTTGTTTGCACGAGCTACAAAACAAAGCCACATTAGATACATGCATCGGGTGTGGGTTCTCGACGGTTTGACCCTTCTCGCCGGCACGGCGAGGCTTAATACGGCGCTGGCGCAAGTTTAAACCCTCCACCACTACCCGCTCGGTGCCGGGGAAGGACTTTAAAATCTTACCAGTTTTACCCTGGTCCTTACCGCTCTTAATGATTACGTTGTCGCCTTTTTTAATCGTCATAAATATATTTAAACTACCTCGGGAGCCAGCGAAGCGATCTTTTGATAACCCAACTCACCAATCTCGCGTGGGATCGGACCAAATACTCGACCACCTTTAGGCTCCATCTTATCCTTCTCTAAAATAACGACCGCGTTCTCATCAAAGCGGACATAAGAGCCATCAGCCCGGCGGAAGGGTTGCGTTTGGCGCACCACTACCGCTTGGAGGACCTCCTTCTTCTTTACCGCCTTGCGGGGCTCAGCTACTTGCACCGAGAGGACCACGCGGTCACCAATACGAGCGTAGCGGCGCTTGCTACCACCCGGCACCTTAAACACCCGTCCGATCTTGGCACCGGTGTTGTCAGCAATCTTCACAATCGTTTGGACTTGAATCATAAAATTTATTTGAGCACCACAAACTTTTTGTGCTTAGAGATTGGCTTGGTCTCCTTAATCTTAACCTTGTCCCCCACCTTTAAAGCACCGGTCTCCTCATGATCCTGGTAGCGCTTAGTCCGGAGCATAAACTTGCCGTACGTAGGGTGCTTAGTATCACTATCTACCGCCACCACCACGGTCTTAGCCATCTTGGTAGAGACCACGGTGCCAGAGAGCACGCGGCCGGTAGTAGTTTTAATAATAGGTTTAGTAGTCATAAAATTAATTTTGGGGGCGACCATTTAAGACAGTCTTAATTTGGGCGATCTCCCGGCGGACATTGCGGCCAGCCTTAACATTGGTAACCTTAGCACCCGCGCCGCCAAAACGGAAGCCCGAGAGCTCTAACTGCTTCTCTTTAAGCAATTTGGTTAAATCGGCGTCCGTCTTTTTAAATAAGTCTTTAATCATAAATAAATTTAGAGGCGAGAGACAATTTTAGTCGAGACCGGCAACTTAGCACCGGCTTTACGCATGGCCTCGCGAGCCTCGACGGCTGGTAAGCCATCAATCTCAAATAACACTCGACCCGGTAAGACCTCAAAGGAGTAACCCTTAACATCGCCCTTACCCTTACCCATACCCACCTCGGCGGCCTTTTGGGTCACTGGGCGATCTGGGAAAACGCGGATCCACAACTTGCCCGTCTTTTTAAGCTGACGGCTAATTGTTTTACGCGCAGCCTCAATTTGATTAGAGGTAATGCGACCGTAAGCCACCGACTTTAAACCAAAAGAGCCAAACGACAGCTCAAGGCCGCGCGTCTCTAGCCGACGCAAACTGCGGCGGCGGCGCTGGGTATGCCATTTGCGATATTTAACTTTTTTGGGGACTAACATAAAATTTTATTTAAGCGCGAGCTTTATTATCTTTAACCTCCTTCTCAAAAATCTCGCCGCGGTAAATCCACACTTTAATCCCAATCACACCGTACGAGAGATAAGCCTGCTCTTTAGCAAAATCAATATCGGCCCGGAGCGTTTGGAGTGGGATCTGACCGCGCTTAATGTTCTCCACCCGACTCATCTCAGCACCACCCAAGCGACCCGAGAGAGTAATTTTAACCCCCTTTACACTGCGAGAGGCCATCACCTTCTCGGCCATTTGTTTAACCACTCGGCGGAAGGGTAAGCGCTTCTCCAAGGCCTCGGCTACCATCTCACCTACCACTTTGGCGTGAGCCTCTGGCTCCTTAACCTCCTCAATATCTAATTTAAAATTAGCGGGCACGGAGATCTTTAAGCGCTTAGCCGCCTTTAATATATCCTCACGGAGTTTAGTGACACCCTCACCACCGCGACCAATTAAGAGACCGGGGCGAGCGGTTTTAACTACCAAGCGATAATCACCAGCGCCGCGCTCAATCTCCACCATATCTACATACATACCGCGCAAGCGCTTAGTTAAAAACTCGCGGAGTAAAATATCCGTCTTTAAAAACTCTTGGTATTGACCATTCTTGCCAAACCAGCGCGACTGCCAGTCGCGGATGATGCCTAAACGGTGAGAATATGGATGGACGCTGTGTGTCATATAAAAATTATTTGGTACCTAATTCTACCTTAAGGTGTGAGAGGCGACGACGGATCGGAGTGGCCCGACCTTGAGCCCGAGGCATAAAACGCTTCATCACCAAGCCTTTGTTAACCGTGATGGCCTTAACATATAAACTGTCTTTAGCCTCACCACGAGCCACCGCCGAGGCGACAGCCGAGGCAATTAACTTACTCACCTGCTCGGCCGAGCGCTGAGGAGCAAATTTTAAAATCGTTAAGGCTTGCTCTACACTCTTGCCGCGCACCAAGTCTACCACTAAGCGCGTTTTGCGAGGAGTTTGTTTGTTATTAGGGAGAGAAGCCTTCATAAAAATTATTTCTTTTTAGCCCCAGCGGCCTCGGTGGTGGCCGACTTAGCAGCTTGAGCGGCGGCGATCTCGGCCTCCTTCTTCTTAGCCTCGATCTCCTTCTGCATCTTACCGCCGTGCTTGGTAAACTTACGGGTTGGCGAGAACTCACCTAAACGATGACCGACCATATCCTCGGTCACAAACACCTCTAAGTGACTCTTACCGTTATGGACCCCAAAGGTAAAGCCCACCATCTCCGGGGCAATTTGGCTCCGGCGGGCCCAAGTTTTAACCACGCCCAAATCGGCAGCTTTTTTACCAGCAACCTTTTTTAATAGCTTTTCGTCCACATAGGGACCCTTTTTAAGCGAGCGTGCCATAAATAATCAAAATAAAAGCCCGAAACGAGCTCGCCCCATACTATACAAAATCAGCCCTGGTGTCAAATAAGGCTTAAAATAAAAGCGCGGGAGGGTACCTCCCGCGCACCAGTGATCCATCACTGAGATGAAGGCGGTATAAATACAGCCTCGCAATGATCACCTAAGTCGTTAACAATCACTACGTCATCACTAAGAATTGCTTGTTCAATGGGAGATAGGCACCTCTTTACCTTTCCAGGCATTAACCAAAAACCAGATCGATCAGCCCCAGTATCCGCACATTCCCACCTAAGACAGCCAACCAATCTAACTGGATCACCTTCTTTTTCTTGGTATTTAACGGCGTAATCAGGAATTTCAAATTCCGGTTTTGGTGAGTAAAGAGTAATAGGACTTTCCGGAGGAATTTCCTTACCACACCAGGCACACTTTATGACTTGAGATAAAAAACACTTAGGGCAGAAATCTTTCTTCTTCCCTAGTTTATACAACCCAGAACTATCCTCTGCGGGAAAGATCATTGT
>CAZIEN010000021.1:0-300 GCA_964538315.1 uncultured Candidatus Saccharibacteria bacterium | reverse complement strand
GATTGCGGCCAAAAACCAGGAAGAAATAGTGTTCGACCCAATACCAATACTCTACCAATTTTCCCTTTTTCATTGTTCAAGACCTCCTTCAAATATATTCCTACCACATAAAAACCCCGCTGGGAAGCGGGGTTTTTGGTTTAGAGATTTTATTTCTTGCGGCCTTTTTTGACCCGGCGAGTCACAATAAATTTGTTAGAGTACTTTTTGGCGCGACGCGTTTTTCGGCCACCGGTAATCTTACCCCAAGCCGTCTTAGGACGCTTGGTACCACGGCCTTGGCGACCCTCACCACCACCA
>CAZIEN010000020.1:0-9772 GCA_964538315.1 uncultured Candidatus Saccharibacteria bacterium | reverse complement strand
TGCTTTGGGCTTTAAAGTTAATTTGGAAGAGGCCGAGCAAATTAAACGCGGCGAGATGGAACCAGTGGGGACGAAGAAAAAGTTGGACGAGGTGGTAGAGGCCCGCTTGCAAGACATCTTCCAACTCATTGAGACGCATTTAAAAAAGATTGGTCGCTCGGGCTTATTGCCAGCCGGCATTGTGCTCTCGGGTGGTGGCGCCAGTATCCCGCGGATTGAGGCGATGGCTAAAGATTATTTTAAACTCCCGGCGCGCAGCGCCGACGCCTCGCTGGCCACCGCGTCTAAAAATCAGGTTAAAGACTCGGCTTGGGCCGTGGCTTATGGACTAACTTATTTTTTTGATCCGGAGATGTCAGAGTCTGGCCGCGGCGGCTCCACCCTCCAAACCATCAAAAAATACCTCAAAGAGTTGCTCCCCTAACTGCCCCACTTGGGGCGGTTTTAGCGTTATAAAGGGTAAGTTGCCCTACCCCACCCTTTCTGTTAGGATGAGGGCACTTAAAAATGTCCGAACATAAAGTAAATGTCAAAACTATGCCTAAAATAATGCCTGAAGTAGAAGCCTTTGCCCGGATTAAAGTAATTGGGGTAGGCGGCTCGGGTACTAATGCCGTGACTCACATGGTTAACTCTAAAGTCCGTGGTGTAGAATTTATTGCCATGAACACGGACGCCCAACATCTCCATCACTCGGCCGCCAGCAAGAAAGTGCACATTGGTAAAAATATTACTCGCGGTTTAGGTACCGGCATGGACCCCGAGATTGGTCACAAAGCCGCCGAGGAGAGTATTGAGGAAGTGCAAAATGTGATTAAAGGTGCCGACATGGTGTTTGTTACCGCTGGTTTAGGTGGTGGTACTGGCACCGGCGCCGCGCCAGTGGTGGCTAAAATTGCTAAAGACCAAGGCGCGCTCACTATTGCCGTGGTGACCAAGCCCTTCTTCTTTGAAGGTAAGCAGCGTCAATTTATTGCTGATCAAGGTTTAGAGGATTTACGCAAAGAGGTAGACGCGATTGTAGTGATCCCCAACGATCGCTTGCTCTCGGTGATTACTAAAGATACCACTGCTATTAACGCCTTTGCCATGTGTGATGAGATCTTGCGCCAAGCGGTGGAGGGTATCTCTAACATTATTACTATCCCCGGTATTATTAACGTGGACTTTGCCGATATCCGCGCCGTGATGCTTAATGCTGGCTCCGCCTTAATGGGTATTGGCTCGGCTCATGGCGATAATCGCGCTGTGGAGGCGGCCAAGGGCGCTATTAGCTCACCACTCCTTGATATTGCCATTGATGGCGCTAAGGGCGTGCTCTTTACTATTGCCGGTGGTGATGACCTTACCATGTTTGAGGTCCAAGAGGCGGCCAAGATTATTACCGAGTCGATTGATGAGGAGGCTAAAGTAATCTTTGGCGCCATCCGCGATGAGAAGTTGAAGAAGCATGAAGTTAAGGTCACAGTAATTGCCTGCGGCTTCCCTGAGATTTATGGTGGCAAAAAGAAGGGGGCTGAAGTCGCTCCCGGCCGGACCTTTAACTTTGACTCTAAAAAAGAGAAGGGTGGTAAAGAGGAGATCCCTCTTACTACTAACGAGAGTGGCCACAGTAATATCACCGCCAATTTAAATACCCAACCGCTTAATAAAGATAAGGACTTGCCACCCATTTTTAAACCCAAAGTGACTGCCCCGGCCCCGGTTAAAAAAGAGGAGCCCGAGGACGATGATTGGTCATCTATCCCCGCCTTCCTCCGTCGGTCGCGTAAATAATTTGGACATAGTATAATAATCGCCATGACTTACGACTTGGCGATTATTGGCGGCGGCCCGGCCGCCGCCGCGGGCGGCGTGTACGCCGCCCGCAAACAACTTAAAACTATTTTTATTACCGCCGACTTTGGCGGGCAATCAGTAGTCTCACCTGAGATCCAAAATTGGATTGGCGACATCGCCTTAAGTGGTGAGGAGCTGGCCAAAAAGTTGGGCGATCATGTTAAACATTATGCTGGTGACATTTTAGAGGTTAAAAGTGGCGAGCGCGTTAACAAACTCACTAAAACGGAGACTGGTTTTAAAATTGAAACTGAGAAAGGTTTAACCGTGGAGGCTAGAGCCGTCCTTATCGCCACTGGCGGCCGACGACGTGAGCTAACTATCCCCGGAGCTAAAGAGTTTGATCAAAAAGGTCTCACTTACTGTGCCTCTTGTGATGGACCACTCTTTGGCGATGCTGATGTTGCCGTGATTGGCGGTGGTAATGCCGGACTCGAGAGTGCCATGCAACTCCTGGCTTATGCTAATAAAGTTTATTTACTCCATCGTCACGGCGAGTTTAAGGGCGATCCAGTCACCATTGCCACTTTAAAAAATAATCCTAAGTTTGTCCCTCTCTTAAATACCGAGCCGGTAGAGGTTAAGGGTGATAAATTTGTAAACGGTTTAACTTATCGCGAGCTTGAGACGGGTGAACTTAAGGAGTTACCGGTAACCGGTATTTTTGTGGAGATTGGTTTTACCCCCAACACTGAGTTTGTAAAAGATTTAATTAATTTAACTCCTACCGGCGCCGTGGTAGTAGATGCCAAAAATCAGCGTGCCTCGCTGCCCGGCTTATGGGCGGCTGGTGACTGTACTGATGGTTTATATCATCAAAACAACATTGCCGCTGGTGACGCCGTTAAAGCCTTAGAGGATATTTATCAGTGGCTGCACACAAACTAAGTTAAAATTTAAAGTAATAAAAAAGGGCCGCTTCAACCTGTTTTTCAGACAGGGAGCGGCCCTTAAGGCCGACCGACCTAGGGAGGCCCAAACAACCTAAGTCGTAGCCAGGGAGAGGTTTGTTTTCGTGGGTATATCGAAAGACCATATCTTCCGGTCATTTGGGACCAAGGAGATCGCACATCCCTCTTTGATTGGTGGTATCTCCTGATTAAGAGCTACTCCGAGACGATCAGCAAAGAAAGGGACCAGAGACGCAACACAGGAAGGATCGACGACCAACACCAGGTGTTTATCCTCCGGTTTCTGACGGCGAGCAATCTCACTCAAGAGTACATCCAACTCTACCGCCTTTTGAGACGGCTGATCAAGCTGAAGCCAGTGTTGAGCTCCGACATCAAATTTTGTCGCCAAACACATTGCTGTCCTCATTGAATCAGTGTCAGAGCAGAAGCCGATAATCGGACTGGTCACCTGAACCTCCCGCTTTAAGCGGTGTTTTAGGTTATCAATCTTCGATTTAGTTTCCATCCGCAGAGGACCATCCCCAATGAAGTGGTGGCCGAAAATGGTCAGAGACTTCAAATTCATAGTCAAACCCCTCTATTAAAGACCTTAAACAAAAATAAGCCCCGCTGGCTTATTAACCTCCAGTAAGTTACCACTGTTAGCATTTTTAGTCAAATGTGCTAGGCTTTATTTGGAGCAGAACAAACCATAGGGAGGGTAGGCGGATGGGTAGATTAATTGGACTTTTATCTTTGTTAATGTGGTCTAGTTGTACATCATTACACGACCCAACCTGGGACATTGAGCCAAGACCGACCAAAGAGGTTACCCATATTAAGGGCCACCTCCGACCGGAGGAAAAGAGAGCTGATCAACTCGCCCCCAAAGAAATTAGCGAGCTGAAAGTCGAGCACCCCGAGGCCTTCCTCCCGGCGTTACCGGCCACTGATGAGGCTCCTCAACTTAACCACAAGGAGGTGAATTATGGGAAGGTTCTTCAACTGGTTTTACCAGCTTCTAATGATTCTGTTGATGCTTGGAGTCTTGCACTACGGCTATGCCAAAATGGCCTTAGTACGTAAGATCCAAAAATTGACTCAATTTATTTTTCCAAACCCCAGTTTTTTGCCGGCTTCGGCCGCGCCTCGAGACGCTCCCTAGCGTCTCTTTTTTTGTCTTTAAATTGTGTTAGAATGACGGCCATGAGAAGGCTTTGGCCCTATCCCCAAATAAGCCTAATTATCTTGGCTTTAGTAGTGGGAATAATTTTAGGCTACAACTTTAATAAAAATCAAAATCCCATTAATAAACAGACTCGGGCTATTAGAGAAAATGATGCGAAATATGAATTTATTAACCCTATTTTAGCCTCTGGTGACTCGGAGGCTTTAAGAAGTTTTAAAGATCTACCAGAATTATATGATAACTATATTAAGCAAAATGTTAACAATGGTAATATCACTCAAGCCTCAGTTTATTATCGAGAGTTAAAAAGTGGTGAGTGGACCGGCTTAAATGAGAATGATAAGTATGCCCCCGCTAGTATGTATAAAGTGGCAGTCATGATCGCTGTGCTTAAAAAAGCTATTACCTCACCCCATCTCCTAACTGATAAAGTTACCGTTACCCAAAAGGGTGAGCGAGTTACCGTGACTGTCCCTCAACTGGTTTACGCCATGATTGTTGTCTCCGACAATGAGGCTAAAGATATTTTAGAATCAATATTAACTCCGGCCGAGCGACAAAAAGTCTTTTTTGATTTTGGTTTAACTCCACCTCACGATGACGATATTGGCGACACCATCTCGCCTAAAGAGTACTCCCTCTTTTTTAGAGTTCTTTATAATGCTAATTATTTAGGCCACGAGTTATCTAACAAAGCGTTGGAGATTTTAACCCAAACAACCTTTAAAGACGGTTTGGTAGCGGGTACCCCTAACCAGATTAAAGTGGCTCACAAGTATGGTTATCGTGAGTTTAAAAATAATAACACCACTCCCGCTGAGCTCCACGACTGCGGTATTGTCTACACTAAAAATCCTTACTTCATTTGTATAATGACTAAAGGTAAAGATCACACCAAGATGGCCAAAGTTATTGCCGGCTTAGCCCAAATTACTTATCAATACAACCGCGGCAACTTACTCTCCAACTTAGAGGGTCTATTTTAACTAAACTAGAGCGTCTTTTTTGTGACCTCCTCCACACTAGCGCCCTTAGGATAAATTAAACGCTGGAGATTATTCTGTTGATATTTTTGCACCGGGGCCAAAATCTGCCACGAGGCCAGCACCTCCTCACTAGTGGTAAAGAGAGTGTGATCACCCCGCAAAGCATCCACAAAAACTCGCTCATAAGCCTCGGGGATAGCGCCAAAGTGATCAGCGTAAGTGAAGTCTAGCTTTAACTTTTTTAACTGCCGCTCATAACCAGGCTCTTTAACCCACAACAATATCTCAATGGCCTCATCGGGTTGAATCCGTAAAACAAGCATATCAGCCTCCTCCGTCGTATCTTTAATATACCTAACCCTAATCTCGGTGGTCTTATCTTTTAACGCTTTGCCGGCCGTAATAGTAATAGGTACTCCAGTCCAGCGCGGATCACTGGAGTGTAAAGTAAGATAGATAAAAGTTTCTACCCCACTATTTACCTTATTAACCTCGGCTTGATAACCCTCATATTGACCCAAGATAAGGTTAGCCGGCACAGAGTTAGCTGAGATAAGTTGATTAAGCGCGGCCAAGCGTTTTTGAGGGATAAGAGATAAATTATCGTGCGATGGCAGCTCCATTAAAGTTAGGGCGGCTAATTGCAATAAGTGACTTTGGACAATATCACGCAAGGCGCCTGTTTGCTCATAAAAATGGGCCCGGCCCTCAATATCTACCTGCTCGGTGGCCACAATCTCAATTGACTCAATAAACTGATTGTTCCACGTTCGACGGAAGAGTGAGTTGTGAGATCTAAACACCACTAAATTTTGGACCATCTCTTTGGCCAAGTAATGATCAATACGATAAATTTGTTCTTCTTTAAAATGATTTTTTATTTCCGTAACTAAGGTTTGGGCCGAGTTAAAATCAACTCCAAATGGCTTCTCTAATAAAAGTTTAAGTTGGGGTAAATCACTAAAACCAGCCGCCCCCAGTTGGGCAATAATCGCCCTAGTAGCCTCCGGTGGGACCGAGAAATAAAATAAACATTGAGCCTTTTGACCAAAAGTTTTTTCTAAAACTACTAATTTAGTTTTAAGGTCTAAATAAGCCTGCGGATCATCCAAGTCAAGCTTAATAATCTCTGTGGATTGCTGGAGAAACTCATTATCTTTAGACACTATCTCATTAAGAGTTAAGGAGCGACGACTTAAACCTAAAATTTTAAATTGTTCCGGCAAAAGGCCGGCCCCGGCAATTTGGGTCAGGGCTGGTAAAAGCTTGCGTTTGGCCAAATCACCCGAGATGCCAAAAATAACTAAAATGGTTGGCGGCATATTATAAGCAGTGACCCTACCGGGATTTGAACCCGGGTTGACGGCTTGAAAAGCCGCTGTCCTAACCAGGCTAGACGATAGGGCCAATTAGCCTATACAGCTTATAGCATTTTTAACTAATTCACAAAAGTCTTAAAAACTGCTAGTTTATATGAGACCTCGGGAGGAGTGGCTGAGTGGTCGAAGGCACCGCACTCGAAATGCGGCAGGGGAGCAATCCCCTCGTGAGTTCGAATCTCACCTCCTCCGCGGGCAATTAGCTCAGCTGGTTAGAGCGTCACATTGACATTGTGAAGGTCACAGGTTCGAGTCCTGTATTGCCCACCCATGACCCCGTTTTTGATCCATTACTTAATTTTATCGCGCCCGTTGGGCTACTTTTTAATCTTCCTCGGCTTAGCTATTGAGGGCGACATTGTCCTCCTCATTATTGCCTTCCTCACTCACCAAGGGTTTTTTGATTTAGGTGACATGATCCTCGTGTCTTTAAGTGGTGCCCTAGTTGGTGATGTGGCTTGGCTTTATTTGGGTAAAAAGTTAGATCGCCTCTCCCCTTTTACTCACAGGCTAGTTGCCAGATTAAGCGGCCCGGTGGATAAACACCTGCGCGAGCGACCCACGCGCTCAATCTTTATCTCCAAGTTTACTTACGGCTTACACCGCGCCGTCTTGGTGCGCTTGGGGCAAAACAATATGAGCTTAAAAGATTTTTTAAAAGCCGATGCGCCAGCCGTGCTGGTGTGGTTGGTAGTGGTGGGAGGTTTGGGTTACTTGGGTGGTGGAGCCATTAACTTTGCCAAACATTATTTACACTTTACTGAGTTGGGTTTAATGTTGGTAGTGATTGCCTTTTTACTGATCTCTCATTTATCGCGCCATTACTCCGAGCCTAAACTTTGATCATCAATTATTTTATTTCTAAGACGCCTTTTTAACCAACCTTCAAATACCAATCTAAGGCCCAATAGTTCTAAACCTAAAAACAAAATTACTAAAGCTCCCGGAGTAAATGGGGTGATTAAAATAATAAAACCCAAAATGAGTAAAATCACTCCAAGTATTTTCTTGACCATTACCTTCATTTAGACCAGTATAACAAAGTCATGAAGATTTTAGCCATTGAGACCAGTTGCGACGAGACAGCTATCAGTATTGTAACGGCTGAGGGCGACTTAAACGCGCCTCAATTTAAAATCCTCGCTCACTGCGTGAGCTCGCAGGTGGCCTTACACGCCCCCTTTGGCGGCGTCGTACCTAACATTGCCAAGCGCGAGCATCTTAAAAATTTACCGATTGTTTTAACTCAAGCTTTAGCAGAGGCTAATTTAACTGAAGATTCGGCCAAAAAAAATATTGACGCGATTGCTGTCACTGTGGGCCCCGGCTTAGAGCCAGCCCTCTGGACCGGAATTGAGTTTGCTAAAAAGTTGGCCCTAGAGTGGGACAAGCCCCTCATCCCTACTAACCACTTAGAGGGTCATATCCTCTCGCCGTTATTAAAAGGGCAAAAAATAGTTACGCCCGCTGTGGCCCTAGTGGCCTCTGGTGGTCACACCGAGCTCGTGCTAGTAAAAAATTTAGGCGAGTATGAGAAGATTGGTCAAACCAAAGATGACGCCGCCGGCGAGGCCTTTGATAAAGTGGCCCGCTTACTCGGCCTCCCCTACCCCGGCGGGCCCAATTTATCTAAACTAGCCTCGGCTATAAGTTCACAAGATACTTGGCACCTGCCCCGACCAATGTTTAACTCGCCGGATTACCACTTCTCCTTCTCGGGTCTTAAAACGGCTGTGCTCTACGCGAAAAAAAATTACGAGCAGGAGCACGGCCGAGAGTTAAATGAGAAAGAGAAAGCAGAGTTAGCCTTTGAATTTGAAAATGCGGTCGTGGAAGTGTTGGTTAAAAAAACGCTTAAAGCCGTGCGGGACTTTAATGCTCAAACCGTCGTGGTGGGTGGCGGCGTGATTGCCAACACTCGCTTGAGGGAGACCCTGGCCCGCGAGCTAGCCCTCCACTTTGCCGAGGTGACCTTACTCTTGCCACCCATGGATCTCGCCACCGATAACGCCACCATGATTGCCATGGCCGGCTACCTCCGTTACCTCAAAAATGAGTTTATCACCCCGGCTGATATCCCCTCAGCCAACATCTCCGCCAACGGCAATTTAAACTTTTAAATAAGGCGATTTTTTGTTAGGATGGCCAGTAATGTCCAAGGAGTTAGAAAAACTAACTAAGCCCTATAACCCCCAAGAGACGGAGGGGCGGATTTATGAGGTTTGGGAAAAAAGTGGCTACTTTAATCCGGATAATCTCCCTCAGCAAACTGGTGAGACTTTTACCGTGATGATGCCACCACCCAATGTGACCGGCGTCCTCCACATGGGCCACGGTTTAATGTTGGCGATTGAAGATGCGGTTGTCCGTTATCAGCGCCTCCGCGGTAAAAAAACTCTCTGGCTCCCCGGTACCGACCATGCCGCCATTGCCACTCAATCACGAGTAGAAAAAGATATTTATAAAGCTGAAAGTAAGTCTCGACATGACTTGGGCCGAGAAGAGTTAATTAAGCGGGTAGAAGCTTTTGCTCAAGATAGTCACGACACTATTGTGAGTCAAATTAAAACCATGGGCGCCTCTTGCGATTGGAGTCGTGAGGCTTTTACTTTAGACAAAGAGCGTAATTTAGCCGTCCGGACAATGTTTAAAAAGATGTATGATGACGGCCTAATTTATCGTGGTTATCGCGTGGTTAATTGGGACCCTAAAGGTCAGACCACTATCTCCGATGATGAGATTGTTTATGAGGAGCGCGAGGCTACTCTTTATACCTTTAAATACAGCGCCAACTTCCCCATCGCTATTGCCACCACTCGCCCCGAGACCAAGTTGGGTGATGTAGCCGTGGCGGTGCACCCTGATGATGCGCGTTACCAACAATATGTGGGTCAAACTTTTAATCTCGAGTTTGCCGGGGCCCCTTTAACCATTAAAATTATTGCCGATAAAGAGGTGGACCCCGAGTTTGGTACTGGTGCCGTTGGGATCACCCCGGCTCATAGTCATATTGATGCCGCCATGGCCGAGCGTCATGAGTTAGATAGTGAACCGGTTATCAACGAGTTAGCTAAAATGACTGTTGGTAATGATCAAATTAAAGGTAAAAAGGTCACCGAGGCGCGCGAGGCGGTGGTAGCTTGGCTTAAAGAGCAAGGGTTATTAGAAAAGGAGGAGAAGATTAAACAAAACATTGCCACGGCCGAGCGCACGGGCGGTATTGTTGAGCCACTGCCTAAACTGCAATGGTTTGTAGAGGTTAATAAAAAGTTTACCAGTCCAAAGGGCGAGACCGCTCTTAAAGAGATTATGAAGGAGGCCGTAGCTAGCGGCCAAATTAAGATCCTCCCGGACCATTTTGAGAAGATTTATTTCCACTGGATTGAGAACTTACGCGACTGGTGTATTAGTCGCCAAATTTGGTATGGCCACCGCGTGCCGGTGTGGTATAAGGGTGAAAAAATCCGCTGCGAGATTGCTGCGCCA